>CALDNB010000050.1 GCA_937914775.1 uncultured Clostridia bacterium | reverse complement strand
ACCGGAGTCAAAGAACTTGACCCCACACAGATGAATTATCGTTACGAAATATATAATCACACACAAGCAGCAAAGCGCAAACACCGTCTTGATCCTGCTCGTAGAGAATATAATACCGATAAGCCGGTGCCTACTGATGTGCCTATTATTTCAAAAGATACAGCATATATAAATGATGAAGGTACAATCGTTCGCGAAACAGTGACTCGTGGATTGACCGGCGATTATGATTTCCTCAATACATATATAGTAAATGTGTATCCCGATACTACTGCTTGGATTAACGACTTTGATAATGCTTATAATGAAGAAAGTTTTGCTACAAAGAGCATAACACCTGTATATAAACTTAATAATCAGGTGTATTTCCTTGAATTGTGGCACGGTAAAACCTGCGCATTTAAAGATTTGGCGCTGCAGATTTTGCCTCACCTTTTAACAAAATCTATTAAAAAGACTAAAGACGACAGAACTGCAGTTATTCTTGTTGCTACTTCGGGTGATACAGGAAAAGCGGCTCTTGAGGGCTTCAGCAATGTTGACGGCACAAAGATTGCAGTATTCTATCCCATTGACGGCGTTTCAAAAATTCAGAAACTTCAAATGGCAACACAGGACGGTAACAATGTAGCCGTAAGCGGCATCGAAGGTAACTTTGACGATGCGCAAAGCGGTGTTAAGAAAATTTTCACCGATAAAGAATTTATAGAGGAACTTAACAACAGAGGTTATATGCTGTCAAGTGCCAACTCAATTAACTGGGGACGCCTTGTGCCGCAGATAGTTTACTATTTCTCTGCGTATGCCGATATGCTAAAAGCAGGAGAAATAACCTTGGGTGAAAAAGTAAATTTTGTTGTTCCTACAGGTAATTTCGGGGATATCCTTGCCGGTTACTATGCTAAACTTTTAGGACTTCCCGTTAACAAACTTGTTTGCGCATCTAATACAAACAACGTACTTACAGATTTTATAAACACAGGTGTTTATAATAAAAACAGACAGTTCTATACAACAGACTCACCCTCTATGGATATATTGATTTCAAGTAACCTTGAAAGATTTATCTATAATGTTTCAGGTAACGACAGCGCACTTACAAAACAGTATATGGACGCGCTTGCAAAAGACGGTCAGTACAAGGTAAGTGACGAGATTAAAGAAAAAATGTCTGAAATTCTGTGGGGCGGCTGCTGTGATGATAAAGACACCGCAATATCTATTAAAGATACTTTTGAAAAGTACAAATATTTAATGGATACCCATACCGCAGTAGGTAAAAATGTCTGTGACAAATATCTTTTTGAAACAGATGACAAAACAAAGACTGTTATTTTGTCAACTGCAAGTCCCTTTAAGTTTAATACCGCAGTTTTGTCTGCAATAGCAGGTGAAGATGCGGTTAAAAACAAAAGCGAATTCCAGTTGCTTGATATGTTAAGCGAAATTTCAGGGCTTGTAATACCTAAAAGTCTTGCACAACTGAAGAACAAAGAAGTAAGATTTGGCGGAAAAATTAATAAAGAAGATATGAAACAGTTTGTTTCAGAATTTAATATGTAAGGGGTTGTTAAACAACCCCGCCATTATTTTGTTTTAAATGTGTTGCATTCTGTTTCTCTTGATGACATTGCATCACGGTTGCCGATTGTAATGTTTGACGCTGTGCATTTTTTTGAATCGTTGTATGTGCAGTTTGTTGCATCACATACGATACCTGAAATGCAGTTGCAGTTATGTTTTTCCATTTAAAAGCACATCCTTTGTTTTTTATTTTTGTTGCGATTTTAGTATGTGCACTTGTGAAAAAATTATTCGTAAAAAGGAGTATTGTCTATGGCGGTTTATGCTATTTCTGATTTGCATTTGTCTTTGGGAACAGATAAACCTATGAGCGTTTTTGGCGGCAACTGGGATAATTACGAAGAAAAACTGAAAACCAACTGGAATAATTTGATTACAAAAGATGACACCGTTATTGTTAACGGCGATATCTCCTGGGCAACATATATTGAAAATGCTGTAAACGATTTTTCTTTCATAAATGAACTAAAGGGCACAAAACTTGTGTCAAAAGGTAACCACGATTACTGGTGGACCACTATGAAAAAGCAACAGGAATTTTGCGAAAATAATGGCTTTGATACAATTAAATTTTTGCAGAACAACTGCTATGTGGTTGATGATTATGCAATTTGCGGAACTCGTGGCTGGACCCTTACTAAAAACGATGACGAAGACAAAAAAATATATAACAGGGAACTGGAAAGACTGCAACTTTCTCTTCGTGAGGCAAAAAAAGCAGAGGTAAAAGGTATAATTGTGGGACTTCATTATCCTCCTGACCTTACTTTTATGACTGTTCTTGAAAATTTTGGTGTAACTAAGTGTGTTTACGGCCATCTTCACGGCAACGTGCATATTAATTCTTCATATTTTGAGGGAGAAGTGGGCGGAATTGATTATAAACTTGTTTCTTGCGATTATCTGGACTTTAATCCTGTAAGGCTGGTGTAACCAATGTATAATGAATATATGAACATGGCAATAAAACAGGCGGAAATCGCAAAGGAAAAGGGTGAAATACCTGTTGGTGCCGTAGTTGTTAAAGACGGTAAAGTTATAGCACAGGCCTTTAATATGAAAGAAACAACAAAGAACGCCACGGCACATGCAGAAATACTTGCCATAGCAAAAGCAGGAGAAATCCTTGGCAGATGGCAACTTTATGATTGCGAACTTTATGTAACGCTGCAGCCCTGCAGTATGTGTAAAGGTGCTATAAAAGAGGCAAGACTAAAGGCACTGTACTTTGGGGCTTATGATAAAACTACAGAATTTAAATTGCCCGAAACGGAAGTTTATGGCGGCATAATGGAGGATAAGTGTACCGAACTGTTAAAAGATTTTTTCGAAAAAATAAGATAATATGGAGAAGTATCGAAGCGGTCATAACGGACATGACTCGAAATCCCCTCGGTTACACTGTAACTGTACCCCTACAAATGGCTTAACCGTGCGGGTTTAAGCGAGGTTCAAACCTTGTTTTTACACCCTTATCTAGCGGTTTTTCTAGCCATTTCTAACATTTTTCTAACAAAATTTTATAATTTGCTCAGTTTTTTCTCCGTCAAATCGGAGTTCAAACATATCTGGAGATGTACCCAAGTGGTTGAAGGGTCTGCACTCGAAATGCAGTAGGTCGGCTCAAACCGGCGCCAGAGTTCAAATCTCTGCATCTCCGCCAAAAAGCCTTGAAAGCAAGTATGCTTTCAAGGCTTTTTATGTATTCACACATAGAACAGGTATTAAATCCTAATTTTCACATAATAATATCGTATAGGAAATATGGTGATAATTAGATGAAAACGAACACAGAAAAAGATTTTCCCAAAAAATTACAATATTTTCCTCAACCCTCATATTTTATCGAGGACTTTTTTTCATACAGATTTGAGGAAGAATATATAAACTTAAAAAAGCGAGGTGGAATATATAAAATCCTCGCTTTTCTAAAATTAGTTTTCTTTTGATTTTGGTTGTGTGTTGTCTGGAGTTTTACCAGAGTCATCGCTATGGCGAATCTCTCCCGTTTCCACTTTCCTATTAAATGTTTCATGGAACACACTTGCAGATGGGTCCGGCTGCAAATCTATAGGAAATTCATTTTCATTATCTGGCATAGAAACCGCACTCCTTTCTATTTGAATTTTATAAGTTTTCTCCGACTCGTTATTTATGTTATATGGATTTACAACAACGATCCAGAAACTATACGCAATCGCAATGATTAAAAAAGATATACACATCCATTTTGTAAATTTATATTGATATTTAGTTATCTTTATATTATACTATCCATACAAATATTGGATTACTTATTTTCGCCTTAATTATTATTTTAATTTTGGCATAAAAAAACTACATTTCTGACACGCCATTAGAAATGTAGCTTTATATTTTATCACAATGGCAACCACACTTTTTGTGGGTAATCCCTTATTTGTATTTATTATATCACACTTATTTAAAATGTAAATACCTTTTTGTCAATTTTTCTATAATTGTACATAATTATATTCTATATTTTTTTCTTGCAATATATTTTTCTCCCTTTGTGTACATGTTAATATTATAATTTGTCTGTCTGCATATTCTTTGTT
>CALDNB010000049.1 GCA_937914775.1 uncultured Clostridia bacterium | reverse complement strand
TAACAAAATTTTTAATATACTCTTTAATACTGCTGTCAAGGGAATTGTTATAAATCTGTACGGCTTTGCCAAAACCGACTATTCCGGGAACATTTTCTGTGCCGTTTCTTATTCCGTTTTCCTGACCTCCCCCTAAAATTACAGGAGAAATCTTTACGCCTTTTTTAATATATACTGCACCGCACCCCTTTAATCCGTTAACTTTATGGGCAGATACAGATACCATATCTATATTTTTGTAACTAAGAGGTACTTTTAAAAAGCCCTGAACATCGTCAACGTGAAATAGTGCTTTTGGGTTTTTGTCCTTTATTATTTGTGCAATTTTCTCTATTGGCATAATTGCACCTGTTTCATTGTTAACGTGCATTATACTTACAAGTAATGTATCATCATCAATTAAACTTTCCAACTGATTTACATCTACAATGCCCTCTTTGGTTACATCAACATATTTAACATTATAGCCTTGTTGTTCTAATTTTTTAAAACATTCTGTAACAGACTTATGCTCAACCTTTGAAGTAATTACTGTGCCTTTGTTTCTTAGTGCATATAAACTTCCTAAAATTGCAATATTGTTACTTTCTGTACCGCCTGATGTAAAAAATACCTGTTTTTCGTCAACACCCATTTTATCTGCAATAACTGTTCTTGCAAGTTTTACAGCTTTTTCTGCGTTAAGTCCCATTCTGTGTAGTGATGACGGGTTGCCGTAATTGTTAGTCAGTACCTCGGTAACACATTCTATTACTTCTTTTTTTGGTTTTGTAGTTGCGCTGTTATCAAAATAGACTTCCATTAAAAAACTATCCTATCTGTAAAATTTATCTGAAAAACCGCTTTTTAAAACATCTGTTGCGTAAAGTTTAGCCTTATCTAAACTATGTAATTTGTAATTACCGCATTGAATTTCGTTTTGTGCAGGAATTTCAGTTGTTTCCAATACTCTTTTTAGTGACTTATGTAAAATATCAATTACAAAAGATACTTCGGGTGTGCCCCATACAGTCATATAAAACCCTGTTCTGCATCCCATAGGTGACAAGTCAATTATGTCCTCTGTATAATCTCTTAAATATGTAGCAAGAAGATGTTCCAGAGTGTGAATGCCGTCGCTTTCCATTTCGGATACGTTTGGTTGTGTAAATCTTATATCAAATTTTGTTACAACATCACCGTTTTTGCCAGTAAGTGATGTGCACTTTCTTACAAAAGGTGCCTTAACTTTTGTGTGGTCTAAAGAAAAACTTTCAACATTCATTTCTTTTATAAGTGGCAGAATTTCCTTTGGGTGCGAAATAATATACTGTGCACCGTTTTCGGTCAGTTCATCAATTTTTCTGAATCCCCAAAGAACACCAACTGTATTAAGATTAGCACCTCTGCCTGTTAACATATCTGTCTTTGTATCGCCAAAATATGCACATTCCTCGGGTTTAACCCCAAAATCGGAAAGCAGTTTGTCAATCATATCAGGTGCAGGTTTTAAAGCATATCCCACATTTCCGCCCATTACGCCGTCAAACTGAATTTCGGGGAATAACTTGTCAACAACATTAAGCAAAATATGATGAGGTTTGTTTGATGCAATACCGATTTTGTAACCCTCTTTTTTAAGGTCTTTTAGCATATCAATTATTCCGTCATAAGGAACAGTTTTGAACATATAGTCCTTGTTGTATATTTCATCATAAGTTTTTGCAACTTTGTCGTATAACTCTTTGTCGTCAATACCAAGTTCATTAAACATATTTTCGATTTGCTTTAAGTAACCGTTGCCTACGAAATATTTGTATTTTTCTGTTTCAATAGACGGCAGGTTGTATGTTGAAAGTGCAAGATTGCTGAAATATGCTAAAGTATCAATGGTGTTTGCCAGTGTACCGTCCATATCAAAAATACATGCTTTAATCATTTTGTTTCCTCCGTAAGTAGTTCAAGATACATCTTTTCTATTTTTTTCATATCCACAAACTCAAGTATGGGCTTTGACAAAATAGGAGATGTCAGTTTGAAAGCCCCCTTATAAACGTGGTTGTCCTCAAATTCCACACAAAGGAAATTGTCATCAATTTCACCGATAAGACCCCGTTCTTCGTCAGTTAAACCGTCAATGCCAAAACGTTTGTAAACACAGTCCTGAATGGCTTTTTCCAGTTTAAAATACTCAGGCAAAAACTGTTTTACAGGCCTTGTGATATCCGAAATATACCCCTCACTTGCATCATGCAAAAGCAAAGCCAGTTGTACTTTTTTGCTGTAGCCACGTGCTTTTGCTTCGTTGTAACAGTTTATACAGTGCTGGGCAACTGAGTAAAAATGTCCCAGATGTCCGTTACCTCTACACATTAAAGATAAAGAATGTGCAATGTCAACAGGGTTAATGTCCTCAGGTCTGGGCTTTGTTATATAAAATTTTATGCCTGTATAAGTAACAATAAAATCCTTGCTCATATTAATAAGCCTTTCCCCAGTAAACCATCTTTTTAGCAGGTTTTCCGCAGCATACGCATTTGTCTGTAATTGTTTCCTGTTCAAATGGCATACATCTTGAAGACAGTCCTGCATCTTCCTTTATCTTTTCTTCACACGCCAGATCTCCGCACCACATAGCCTTGATAAAGCCTGTTTTATTGTCTGCAAGGTCTTTTAATTCTTCAAAATCTTTAGCATAGTAAGTATTGTTTTCTCTGATTTTCTTAGCATTTTCAAACATATCCTTCTGGATTGTTTCAAGTAAATCTGCTACTTCCTGTTCAATGTTGTCTAAGGACACAACAATTTTTTCACCGTTGTCACGTCTTGCCAGTACCGCCTGATTTTGCTCTAAATCTCTTGGTCCCACTTCGACACGTACAGGAATACCTTTCATTTCGTACTCGCTGAACTTCCAGCCCGGTGATTTGTCACTGTCGTCAAACTTAACTGTAAATTTAGCACCAAGTCTATCTGCAACTGCTTTTGCGCCCTCTAAAACCCCGGGTTTGTTCATAGCAACAGGAATTACTGCAACCTGAATAGGAGCAATATTCGGTGGCAATACAAGACCGTTGTTGTCGCCGTGTGCCATGATCAGCGCACCGATGGTACGGGTCGTGATACCCCAGGAGGTCTGGTGGCAGTACTTCAGCTGGTTGTCTTTGTCAAGATACTTGATATCAAATGCATGCGCAAAGCCGTCACCGAAGTTGTGGGACGTAGCACCCTGCAGCGCCTTACCGTCGTGCATCATGGCTTCCACGGTATAGGTTGCAAGTGCACCTGCAAACTTTTCCTTTTCGGTCTTGCGGCCGCGGACAACCGGGATCGCAAGGCACTGTTCGTAGAAGTTTGCATAGACCTCGAGCATCTGCAGCGTTTCTGCTTCAGCCTCTTCTGCGGTTGCGTGCATGGTGTGACCTTCCTGCCAGAGGAATTCTCTGGTGCGCAGGAACGGACGGGTATTCTTTTCCCAGCGGACGACAGAGCACCACTGGTTATAGAGCTTGGGAAGATCGCGCCAGGAGCGGATCAGGTTTGCGTAATGTTCGCAGAACAGGGTCTCGGAGGTCGGACGGACACAGAGACGTTCGCCGAGCGGTTCGGAGCCGCCGTGGGTAACCCATGCAACTTCGGGTGCAAAGCCTTCGACGTGGTCCTTTTCCTTGTTGAGCAGGGTCTCCGGGATGAACATCGGCATGTAGACATTTTCATGGCCGAGCTCCTTGAAGCGCTTGTCCAGAATGGACTGGATGTTTTCCCAGATGGCGTAGCCGTAGGGACGGATAATCATACATCCCTTGACGCTGGAATAGTCAATGAGGTCTGCCTTCTTGCAGATGTCGGTATACCACTTCGCAAAGTCCACATCCATGGAAGTAATATCCTTTACAAGTTTCTTGTCGTTCTTCATAGTACAAAATCCTTTCGGAATAATTTTTTGATGAAATCTATATCGTTATCCTGTGGAAAACCTCGTTTCAGCGGAGTTTTCCACAAGTTCTTATACCTTTGTCAGTCTCGCGTAGGTCGCCATGAGCTTTTTCGTGCCG
>CALDNB010000048.1 GCA_937914775.1 uncultured Clostridia bacterium | reverse complement strand
CATTTTTTATTACATCAATAAACCTTTCTTCATTACTGTCTTTAAAATTAAAAGAGGGTATTAAAAAAAGAATAACACCTGCAATAAGAAGTGCAACATATTTCTTGTTGGCTTTTAAAAACTCATTCATAAACCTAAATACTCCTCAATTTCTTGTTGTTTTTCTGACTGTATGTCAATAATTTTTAAATTGTCATCTACCTCCACTTCCACTTTTGCATTAAATTTTCCTGACAAGTCCTTTTCCAACTCCTGCTTGTAAATTTCTTTAATATTTTTGTCACTTATTGCTTTGTAATCAGGAACATTGATGTTATTTTCAAAATTGAAAATATTACGAAACTCCATCTTTGAAAAAGGTGCAATAAGGATAATCATTACCATTAAACCAACTACAAAATTTATATATTTCTTTATGTTTTCGTCAGGTAAAATTATATTAATTAAAGGTTTTATTAAAATTATTACAATTACAGTTTTTATAAACCCCATTTTATCCCGCCTTTATCCCTACAAGTACTCCCGTACATAAAACAAACATACAGGCACAAGCACATAGTATGCCAAACATTGTAAAAGTAACTTTTGCAAACGCTCCGATTAACTGAACTATCTTTTTATTGCAAACAGGCTCAACCAAAGCGCTGCAAATATTAAGTGCCAGACTTACTGATGCAAGACTTATACAGGGCGTAAAACATATAAATAAAATATTAATAAGTCCTGCAACACCAATACTTCCTTTTATTACCGAAGAACTGTTCATAATAATATCAAAGGAATCGGAAATCACGTTTCCAACCATAGGAATAAAACTGCCTATTGCAAACTTTGTAGCCCTTATGCTTACGCTGTCAATAGTTGGTGCTGAAATCCCCGTAACCGTTACAATTCCTACAAACAGCGTCATCATTATTCCTACAGTCCACTTAACAAACCCGTCTATCAGTCCTCCCAGCCTTTCAGCCTGAAGATCAAAAGAAAATAAGTTTGCAGTTTTAAGTGCCATTCCAATAGATAAAGCAGGAAAAATTACAGTTTTAATTATAAGCATTACCGCCTCACCGCAGTACATTAAAACAGGGTGCAGGGTTGTAGCAACTGCTACCATTCCCCCTGAAGCAACAGTTGTCAGCATAACGGGATACAAGGCATTTACAAACAAAATAAGATTGTCTAAAGTGCTTGTGACAAGGTCCAGGCATTGTTTGAAAATTGATGTTCCAAAAATTATTATAACTGTAAAAAACACAAAAAATGTTATACCGTTTTTTGACTCAAAACTGTTTTCTATGTTTTCCGCAACAGAAGAAAACAAAGCAACTACAAGAAGAGTTATAGCATAACTGTAGTTTTCTTTTATACCGCTTTGCAATTTTTCGCAAATAGAATTAAATATTTCTGATATATCAAATTTGTATGTGCCATTCCTTAAATCCTGAACTGTTTCATTAAAATTAAACCCTCCTGAATATTGTTCAATTTCAGTTGCTTTAACTTCGGTAAATATAAGCATCAATATTAAAACAGCAATGAATTTCTTCATAAGTATCCCCTACAGTAAATCTGTAATTATAGTAATTAATGTATTAAATAACGGCATTGCAAGTACCATTATAAGCACTTTTCCGCCAAACTGTATTTTTTGTGCGATTGTGTTTTCCCCTGCATCTTTTGCAACCGAAGCACAAAACTCACTTAAAAATCCTATTCCCAAAACCTTAATTAACAGTTTAATGTAATTATTCGGTATGTTGTTCTGCGCCGAAAACGCTTTAAGGTTTTCTATTATTTCCCTTATGTAAGGCATCAATAGAATTACTATTATAACTCCTGCAAGTATAGAAACCAGACTTGCTGCCTCTTTGTTAGTTTTCTTAATTGTAAGTGACAAAAAGACTGCAACAAGTCCTATGCCCATTATTTTGTAAATCATAAGTCAAATAAAGTTTTTACTGAATTAAAAAGATAACTTACCTTTTCCACAACCATTAATACAACGATAATTATTCCAACTAAAGATGCCATCAAACCAAGTTCTTCTTTACCCGCCTTGTTAAGCATTTGATTAACAATTGTCGTTACAATTCCTATGGCTGCAATTTTAAATATCAGGTCTATTCCAATATCCATCAGTTTTCTCCTTAAATAAATAATGTGACTATTAAAATCCCAGAGGTCACACCCAAGGTTTTGCACATTTTACAGTATTTTTTGTAGTTTTCCACAGCATGTTGTTGCCTGATTTTCAAACGTGTAACTGTGTTTTCAATGTTTTCTATCTGTAATTTTAAATCACTTGTACCTAAAGCATTTGCAAATTCTTTTATAATAAGAATGTCTTCGTTATTGAGTGAATGTTCCCCTTCGTCTATTGCATTACACCACGCGGTAACAATGTCGGTGCCGTCATTTAATTTGTTGCTTACACTTAAAAGAATATCGCCTATGTTCTTTTGCACAAGGGAAGAGCAAATTAAAAAAGCATCTTTTAATACAGGCATAGAAAATTCCATTTCACTTTTAAGAAGCCATAGTGCACTTTCAAAACTTTTTAAATCTTTTAGCCTCTTTTCATATTGGTCTGCTTTTTTGTAACCAATTTTTGACGTTGCCGCCACTACACATGCTCCACCTATTAGTTTAGATATCATTTATGTCACCTACTTTTGCTATTTTTTTAATTTGCGCATTATGTTCTAATAATATATAATTAGAAAATGTATCTTTTTCGATATCAAGCCGTTCTATTACTTCTTCAATGCTGCTTCCGTGTGCCGAAGCAATAAATTTTACTCCGCAAAGTATTCCCTTTTTAATCGAAGTGATATCGTCTTTTCCTATTTCATCAGTAATTATGTAATTGGGGCTCATCGCCCTTAATACTAATTCTATTCCGTATTTTTTAGGGCACAAATCCAGTACATCTGTCATTTCGCCTACATCAAATTGTGGTATTCCGTTATAACACCCTGCAATTTCACCACGCTCGTCAATTACCGAAACATTGTTCCTTTCGCCGATTATTCTTGAAATGTCACGAAGCATCGTTGTCTTACCGCAACCGGGAGGCGAAATAACAAGAGTGCTTTGTTTAATAATTTCACCCAAATCATTTGCACAACCTTTTACTTCCCGTGCTATTCTTATATTTACTCCGTTAAAATCAACAATGTTTTCAAGTTTATTGTCTCTTATAATAACTTTACCGCATACACCTATTCTGTGACCGCCTTTTATTGTTACAAAGCCGTTTTTAATTTCATCAATAAAGGCGTATATGGAACTGTTACAGGCATTTTTGACACAATATAAAAGGTCTTCCTTTGTAGCAACGTATCGTGTCAATGTTATATTTCCACCGACATTTAAAGTAATATGCCTGTTAGTGCGAAGCCGTATCTCTCTCAAATTTTCCGTTTCCAGCAAATGACGTAATCCGTCAGGTAAAATTCTTCTCATCATCATCACCAATAACAGTATATTATGCTTTGTCCACGTATATTACTAAATAAAAAAAAGACTGTGTTGAAAATCAACACAGTCTTTAAAAGTTATTTACTTATTTCAATCTTTCTTCTAATGCCTTCAACTGGTCAGCCATTTCCTGTGGTAATCTTTCGAAACCGCCGAACAATTCTTTAATCTGAGCAACTTCTTCCATCCATACTTCTTTGTCAACGCTTAACAATTCATTTAATACTTCATCCGAAATGTCAAGACCGTCTAACATTAAGTCTTCTTTCTTAGGCAAGTAACCGATAGGAGTTTTAACAGCATCAACTTTACCTTCGCATCTGTCTAAAATCCAAAGAAGAACTCTCATATTGTCACCGAAACCTGGCCATATAAATTTACCCTGTTCGTTTGTTCTGAACCAGTTTGTGTTAAAGATTTTAGGCGGGTTAGCAATCTTTTTACCCATTTCAATCCAGTGTGCAAAATAATCACCAACGTTGTAACCGATGAACGGTTTCATAGCCATTGGGTCACGTCTTACAACACCTACAGCGCCTGTTGCAGCAGCAGTAGTTTCTGATGCCATTGTAGCACCAACGAATACACCGTGATTCCAGTCAAATGATTCATATACAAGAGGAGTTGTTTTTGCTCTTCTTCCACCAAAGATGATAGCACTGATCGGCACACCGTTGGGGTTTTCAAATTCTGGTGAAATACATGGGCACTGACTTGCAGGAGCAGTGAATCTTGAGTTAGGATGAGCGGCTTTTGTACCCATATCAGGTGTCCATTCTTTACCTGTCCATTCAAGAGCATGTTCCGGTGCAGCATCATCGTGGCCTTCCCACCATACTGTGTTGTCATCACGAAGCGCAACATTTGTGAATATTGTATTTTTCTTTGTTGATTCCAAAGCATTAAAGTTAGTTTTTGAACTTGTACCAGGAGCAACACCGAAGAAACCTGCTTCAGGGTTGATTGCCCAAAGTCTGCCGTCAGGACCAACTCTTAACCATGCAATATCGTCACCAACTGTAAATACTTTGTAGCCCTCAAGTTCCTTTGGTGGGATAAGCATAGCAAGGTTTGTTTTACCACAAGCGCTTGGGAATGCAGCAGAAATATACTTAACATCGCCTTCTTTATTCTGAAGACCTAAAATAAGCATATGTTCAGCCATCCAGCCTTCTAATTTACCAAGGTATGATGCAATTCTTAAAGCAAAGCATTTTTTACCAAGTAAAACGTTACCGCCGTAGCCTGAGTTAACAGACCAGATTGTGTTGTCCTGAGGGAACTGAACAATGTATCTTTCTTCAGGGTCGATATTTGCTTTACTGTGTAAGCATTTTGTGAAATCGCCGTTTTCACCGATTTCTTCAAGTGCAATTTTACCTACACGAGTCATAATCTTCATGTTAAGTACAACATAAATGCTGTCTGTAAGTTCAATACCTACTTTGCTGAACGGTGATTTTGCAGGGCCCATAATAAATGGAACAACATACATTGTTCTGCCCTTCATTGAACCGTCAAACAATTTTGTAAGTTTTGCATACATTTCTTTTGGGTCCATCCAGTTGTTAGTAGGACCTGCTTCTTCTTTTGTATTGGCACAGATAAATGTTCTGTCCTCTACACGTGCAACGTCGTTTTCTGCAGTTCTGTGCAAGAAACAGCCGGGCAATTTTTCTTCATTAAGTCTTATAAGTGTGCCGTCTGCAACTGCTTCGTCTTCAAGTTGTTTGTACTGGGCTTCGCTACCGTCAATCCATACAACTTTGTCGGGTTTTGTCATGGCTTTCATTTCTTCAATCCAAGCCAGAACTTTTTTGTTATTTGTCATAATCTTTCCCTCCATTTATAGTTAATTTATTTAAATAAATCAAATAACCTCATTTAACATTATATCACAATTTTGTCAAATTGCAAATGTTTTAACAATATTTTCACAAATTTGTATAAATTGCTCTAAACTAAGTTGCTCTCCCCGTATATTTTCATTGTTTGCAACATCGTAAATTATTGATTTCAACTGCTCTTTTGAAATATTTGGGTAAAGAGACGAAAGCCCGTTAACAAGAGTCTTTCTTCTCTGTCCAAATGATGCTTTAATTATTTTAAACAGTTCCTCTTTGTTTGACACATAAGGTACTGTATGATTTTTCACGTCTAATTTAATAACTGCAGATGTTACTTTGGGCGCCGGTAAAAAGCAATGTGGGGGAACTTCTGTAATAATTTCAGGGTTACTGTAGTAATTAACAGCCAATGTTATCGCTCCGTAATCCTTTGTTCCGCACTTCGCTTCCAACCTTTTTGCCACTTCTTTTTGTATCATTACCGTTATGCTTTCAAACTTCGCGCCCTCTTCTAAAAACTTCATAATAAGAGGCGTGGTAATGTAATAAGGCAAGTTGGCAACAACTGCACAGGGCATATCACCAAATTCATTCTTTATTATTTCCTTTAAATCTATTTTTAAAGCATCTGCGTTAATAATTTTAAAATTGTCATAAAAAGCAAACGCCTTTTGGAGATACCCTGCTATTTGTCTGTCTAACTCAATTGATACAACTTTCCCTGCGTTTTTTAAAAGTTCCTGTGTAAGTGTTCCTATT
>CALDNB010000047.1 GCA_937914775.1 uncultured Clostridia bacterium | reverse complement strand
TTATATGTCAAGTATTGCCATTTATAAATTTTGCAGTAAAAATTCTGTTGAAACTGACAATACTGATTTCTGACGCTTTTGCACACTTTGACATATTCAGAGTGACAACTGCTGTGCCGTCGGTATATTTAATTATTGCGTTATGCTTAATTGTGGGTGCTGCGTATTTTGCAATCTTAAGATACAAAAAGGCAACTGCATTTATTCTGGCTCTTGCTGTTATATTTGGCACAGCAGATATTACTTTAACAAATAGTGAAGGTAATGTTGTTACGGTATTTGAAAATGACGGTGCAGTTATGCACATAAGGACAAGCAATGACAAAAACGTTATTATATGCACAGACAGTTTTGAAAGTGCCGACAACTACATTGTGAGAAACAATATACAACTTGTAGATGTTTTATACTTTACTAAATTCCAGAAGTCGGTAACTACGGATATTGATTCTGAAATTGTAAAAGTATGTATGCCCGAAGTTGCGGGAGAAAAGTGCGACAGTGATTTCCCCATTAAATATTACACAAAAGAAAACACGGTTATTGACGGGGTTAGAATTGTCCCTGAAAGTTATATGCCTTACAAGTCAAAAGTTGACCACAGAAAAGCAGTTACAACTGTGACTGCAGATGGTAAGGTGTTTTTAGTTGCCCCATATAAGGACAACCAACTTAACATGGAAAAGTTAAGCGGGATAAAGGCTGATGTTGTGGTATGCGACAACAAGACACAGCCTGACAGTTTATTTATACAAAATTGCGGTGCACAATTTGTAACAGGCGACTGTTTACAACAAAACAATAATATGTTATACTTAAATTACAATACGGATATTTGCGGTTCTGTTACTTTTACAACAGACAACGGCAACTTATCCGCAAAAACGTTAAGGTGATTTTGTGAAACTTACTATTCCGCAACTTAAAAGACAAATACAGAATAATGACATTTCAAACTTGTACCTTTTTTACGGTGAAGAAAAGTATCTTTTAAACAATTACATTGCAAACATTAAAGACAAAACCGTAAACGGTTTTTTGGAATTCAATTATTTTGAATTTACAGATGAAACAGCAGATTACGAGCAATTTGCCAGTTTTGTATTATCCTATCCGCAAATGAGTGACAAAAAAATGGTTGTACTTAAAGACTGCGGTTTTTTGCAGAATTCTGCATACAAGGACAAAATGCTTGAATTATTGTCTGATTTACCGTCTCACTGTGTAGTGGCATTTGCAGAACAGACAGCAGGAAAAATAAAAAAAGAACTGTTATCCTTGATAGAGACAAAGGGAGTTGTTACAGAATTCGAAAAGCAGACTCCTGAAAATTTACGGACTTGGGTAAACAGAAAATTTGCACTTGCAAACAAGAAAATGACAATTGAAGATATGAATTATCTTGTGGCTTTGTGCTCATGTTCCCTTGACAAACTTGAAGTTGAATGTTCGAAACTTATTTCAGGAACAGAGGAAGAGATAATTTCAAAAACTCATATAGACGCTTTAGTTACTGTTCCTGTTGAATACAAGGTTTTCACAATGGCAGACAGTTTGCTTAACAAAAACAACAACGAAGCATATTCTCTGCTTCGGGAGTTTAAAATAAACAAGGAACAACCTACGGAAATTCTTGCAATTATATATTCCTCAATATCAGAAATTCTGATGTTTAAAACTTTGCTGGGACTTGGCAAAAACCCTGAACTTTATCTTGCGCCCAACAGGAAATGGCTTGGCAAAAAATACAGAGCTCAGGCGACCAAACAGGACGGTAAAAAATTAAGAGAAATTATGAAGATGTGTTTTGAATATGATGAAAAGATAAAAACAGGCCTAATTGACGGATACACTGCCCTTGAAGTAGTTATAGCGTCAATGCTTGGTTGAATAATAAGGAAAGACAGGTAATTCTATGAGAATTAACGACTTACTTATTCAGGGAACTGAATTATTAAAACAAAACGGAATAGGAACTTGTGTTTTAGATGCGCAATTATTACTTGCCCATTATCTTAAAGTGGACAAATTGTTTGTCATCAATAACAGAAAAACAGACCTCGCTGAGTGGGAGGGTTATTTTGACTTGCTGTCAAGACGTGCAAAGCACGAGCCTATGGCTTACATTCTTGGCAGAAAAGAGTTTATGTCCCTGGATTTTTACGTTGATAAAAATGTATTGATCCCACGTCCTGATACAGAAACTTTGGTGGAATATGCAACAGGGGTCATTAAAAACAAACGTGTAAATGTTCTGGATATCGGCACGGGAAGCGGGTGCATCGGAGTAAGTGTTCTTGCAAATTGCAAACACTGTAAAGTTACGGGGATTGATATTTCAGATGACGCTTTGGAAATTGCACAGAAAAATGCAGAAAGCAACAATGTGGGCAAAAGATATAAAACTTTAAAATGCGACATATTAAACGAAGTTCCCGAAGGAAAGTACAGTGTTATTTTGTCAAATCCCCCGTATATTGAACCCAAAGTAATTGAAACTTTGGAAGATGATGTTAAAAAGTATGAACCTTATCACGCATTAAACGGCGGTGAAGACGGTCTTATGTTTTACAGAAAAATATCACAGATTGGTAAAAACATTTTAACTGATAAATATATAATGGCTCTGGAGGTAGGGCACGACCAAAGCCAAAAAGTTATGGAGATATTAAAAAATGACGGCTATGAAAACATAACCGCCATAAAAGACTTAGCAGGAATTGAGCGAGTTGTTATTGCTCGTTCTTCCAGATTTTAATAATACCCGCTTTGTGAAGCGAAGTTAGTATCAGCACAATTATAGGTGTTATAATCATACCGAAAACCCCAAACAGTTTGTATCCTACGTAGATACCGATAAGGGTCAAAAGCGGGTGTGTTCCAAGAGAGTTGCTTATGATTTTTGGCTCTATAAATTGTCTTATTACTGCTATGATTCCGTACAGTACAAGGACGCCTATTCCGAAACTGAAGTTGCCTGTAATCAGTGAAATTATTCCCCATGGAATAAGCACGGCACCTGCACCGAAGATAGGCAGTATGTCAATAAAGGCAATCAGCAGTGCTGCTGTAAAAGCATACTCTACACGAAGAATCAAAAGACCTGTTAGTACTTCAACAAAGGTTATTGCCATTATTATAAGCATACCTTTTAAATATTTTTTAAATGCAATTGCTGTATATTTTTTAATAGACAGCAATTTATTTTTTGTATTTTCGGGGAACTGCATCAAAACAAATGATTTAATGTTGCTGTAATCGTTGGTAATAAAAATTGACGAAAGCACCAATGCAACAATAAATATTAAAACTCCCGGTATAGATGTTGCAACGCTTGTAGCACTATTTATTGTGATTTTGGTAAGTGATGCCACAAGATTCTTGGCAGCATCTGCAAGTTCTCCTGTAAAATCCGTTACATACTGATAGATTTCCGGAGAAACAGATTTCTGAAAAAGTTCCCACTTGTCGGCAAGATAATAATAAGTATCTGTAACCGTGTCTGTGATTTGCGGAATGTTCTGAGTAAAACTTGTAAGTTCAGCAATAATCCTGTTAACTGCAAGTGTTACAATTCCCGAAAGAATAATCACAATTAACAAGAGAGAAATAGCCGTTGCAAGGAGTTTAGGAAATTTCCATTTTGTCTTGAGAAAAGACGAAACAGGGTTTGCAATCGCCGCAAGTATAAAGGCAATTACAAATGGCAAAAACAATCCAATTGTTTTTGGCAGTATCAAAGTGACAAA
>CALDNB010000046.1 GCA_937914775.1 uncultured Clostridia bacterium | reverse complement strand
GCTGTATGCAAACTTGAGATTTACGGTACAGAAGGAAGCATTTTTGCAGAAGGTACAATCGGTCAGGTTGAAGGCGGTAATGTAAGAGTTACTATCTGTGGTGACCAGGGTGCATATAATGCTGCTCAGGAAAGACAGGCAACTAATTCTTACATTATGGAAGCAGAACTTGGCAATATGTACACAAAAGAGGTAGAAGGTTTCAGTAATGCAATTATTAATGATACTGTACCTCCTGTAACTGCTCTTGATGCTGTAAATGTTCAGCAAATCATTGAAGCGGCTTACGAGTCTAACGAAACAAAGAAATTTGTTGAAATTAAGTAATAAAAAAATCCCCGTAAGGGGATTTTTTTATTCATTGTTTTTTATAATTTCTGTTATTCTTTCTTTTCTGCCATGTAAGAAATTTTGCCATTCGTTTCTGTCTATAAATGGATTAATTTCAGTTTTGCCAAGCAATTCTATTTTCTTGTCTGTGTTGTTGTTCGGGACATGATTGCCTATAAATACATCAACTTTTTCTTTTAAAAGTCTTTCGACACTTTGCAAAAACAAATCTCTGCTTTCGTATGGCAGGTTGTTCTGGTCTAAAAACTTTTTAACCAGTGTATTGCACCCTGCACCGCCAAACATTCCTGCTCTGTACCTTTTTCCGTCTTCTTCAACATCGAAGAAAAAGGAAATAGTACCCATTGTATGACCGGGTGTTTTAAGACATTTTATTTTTGTATTACCGAGACTGATAATATCACCGTCTTTTATTAAAACATCAGGCTCAAAAGGTCTTATTGGAAAATGAAAAATTTCACCTGTAAGCAGAGGTAAATCGTCTTCACCTATAAATGTTTTTGCGCCTGTTAATTTTACAAGAGCATCTGTTGCGTCCATGTGGTCGGAGTGTGCGTGAGAAACCAGTATGTATTTAATGTCTTTTGGGTTAAAGCCCAGTTCACGTATGTTATCTATAACAATATGTAAACTTTCGTAATAACCAGGGTCTATAAGTATCAGTCCGTCGTCTGTATCGATTAAATGGGTAGAGGCTTCATAAGTACCAGCAAAATACAGATTGCCAATTAACCTTGACGGCTTAATGTATTTATTCATATTATTTCTCCAATAGTTCTTTTAGTTTTTCACCAAGATTTTTTGCATAATGTTTAAAGCCATCGTCGTTTGGATGTAGTCGCAAATCAGAGTAGCAGTTGATGTCGTGCTTTACAAGGTCCCAACCTGAAATTACTGTGATATTATCATATTTACTGCATATCTCCGAAATAGTGTTAAAAACATTGAAAAAGTCACCAAATTTTCTTGGTCCGTCAAAATCTGCTCTCCAGATAGGTGTTATTGCAAATATTTTTGAGTTTTTGTAATTATCAGTAAGATTACTGAAAAATCTGCTGCATCTGTCTTTAAAGTCATCAAATTCTCTTAATGAAAAATCATTAGTACCGTATGCTACAAACACATAATCGGGATTTCCGTTATTTCCCTTTGCAAGTTCAGGGAAAAATACTTCTCCGCCAATTGCTTTGTTGTAAATCTCGGCATTTAACAGTTCTCCTAATTTTGTGGCGTATGAATTAGAACAGTATAAGGCATCGTACCCCTGAGTAATGGAATCCCCGTAAATCACCAGTTTTCTGTCTTTTTTAACAGGTTCAATATAAGTTGCGTTTTCAATTTCTAACTCAACTAATTTTGTAACCACCGACCAGGGAAATACAATTCTTATAATTTTATCACCTGAGTCTAATTTTGTTTTATTTGTAAATGCACCTTGTGGAAACTGTGCTGACAGATAATCTTCAGGTAAATCTTTATCATTAAAGTTTTTACAACTGTCAACTAATTTATTGTTTTCAAAAATGTCTAATGAGAAAAATGCTCTGGATGTAGAGGGGGAGGTTTCAATTTTTAAATTAATTGCATCTCCGTCTGTTTTAAAATTTAACTGAACACCTGAAGTTGAAAAAGTTTTTCTGTAAAAATCAGTTCCCTCGTACATTTTTTGTTCTTCATCTGTAAATCTGAAAAAGTTAATAAGCCCGTTTTCTTCTGTAATATTAACTGCACCTTGTGTTATACTTTTTATCTGTTCAAATGTAAGTTTCATTTTAATTCTCCTGTGTATAGTTTTGCACGTCTTGTAATTTCTTCGAAGTCACCTGATTCGATTGCAGGTTTGTGAACTATGCCTGAGCCTATTCCAAATCCTGATGCACCTGCATTTAAATATTCCTTTATATTATCCCTTGTAATTCCGCCAACTGCCAAAAGTTTGCAGTGAGAAAGTGGTGCAAGTACGTCTTTTAAATATTTGCTACCCATAGAGTCCATAGGGAATACTTTTATAAAGTCAGCACCTGCTCGTTTTGCAGTTGCAATTTCAGTAGGTGTAAGAGCACCCGGGATTGATACAAGACCTTTTTCTTTTGTGATTTTGATAATTTCTGCATTTGTGTCAGGGGAAATAATGAATTTACCACCTGCTTCTTTTGTAAGCAGTACTTGTTTTTCAGTAAGAACTGTACCTGCACCGATATACATTTTGTTTTCAAAATGTTCAGACAACATTTTAATATTTGCTGCAATTTCCTCGTCGGGTATAAGTCCCTGAGAGTCATAGGTGCATTCCATAAATCTTATACCGCCGTCGTACATTGCCTGTGCAAGAGGAATTAGTTTATCTTTTGCAACACCTCTTACTATAACTATAAATTTACTTTCTTCTAATTGTTTAATACACATAATATTTTCTCCTATCTTAATTCCCATAAATATTTTAATGAGTTTTTAAATTTTTCACATTGCGCCTTGTCGCTTTTGTCAATAGAACTGCTATTGCATATTTTATTGTAAAAATCATCAAAAGCATCTTGTGATACGCCTATGTCTGTCACTCTGTACGGCATATTGTATTTTTTCATAAGTGACAACAATAGTTCGTTGTATTCTTCTTCGCCGTTATAATGATTTTGAAGAAGAAGTCCGATGCCCACCATTTCCCCGTGAATGTACGGTTTCGATTCGTAAGGGAAGAAGTACCTTGCAGTTTCGTAAAACTTGTGTGCAAGTGCAGTCTGGTTGGAACCTCTTGCTATACCGCTTATTACCCCTGTTGCTGAAATAGTTGTAAATATAAGGTTTTCAACATCTTCTGTTATGTTGTTTTCCGCCAAATCATCAAGGCATTTCTGGGTTTTTTCAGTAAGAAATTTAAATGAATATTTTGACATTGCATAAGCATAGTCAAGACCGATCGGGTATCCGTTTCCGCCTTCTTTATATCTGTGTTTGATTTCGATAAACTTTGCAAGGGCATCAAATACACCTGCAAGTAACAGTCTTGTGGGTTGTGATGCAATAACTTCAGTATCCACAATAACCTCGTTAACCTCGTATTCAAAGTGCTTTGTACCTACTGTTTTTCCGTCAGGCGTGTATCTTACACTAAGAGGTGTAAATGCAGCACAGGTAGCGCTTGAAGTGGGAATATTAATTATCGGAAGATTAGAAAAATATGCACACATTTTGGCAAAGTCGCAAATTACACCGCCGCCTACGCCCACAATTACGTCGTAGCCCTTGTCATTTGCATATTGTGCAAGTTCTGTTGCTCTTTCGTCGTTACAAGTTCCTGTGTGAGTAATAATTTCATATAAATTGCATTTGTCTTTTATACTGTTTTCTAACTTTTCACCTGCTACGGACAGTGCTGTTTTGCCACCGATAATCAGAGGAGAAGTTCCGTATCTTAAAATTTCGTCTCCTGCTTTATTTATGTAGTTCTGGCCTTGCAGATAACGTCCACAGCCTATTCTGAAACTTTCTTCGTAAATTGGCATTATAATTACACCTCAATCTTGACTAATTTGTAGTTTTATTATATCATTATAGTAAATTATTTAAAATAGGATTTATTGATATAAATTTCAGGTATATTGCTATTTGTGGGGGTGTGGAAAATGATTTTTAATGCTTATCAGGATACGGATATTGGCTTATTTGGGGTCAATGTAGTAAGTGCGGGACATATTTTTGCAAAGCCCGGCAGAACAGTTAACCGTCCTAAAGGCAGAAATGATTATTTGCTTTTCTATGTTTCGAAAGGTACTGCAAATTTTTTTCTTGATAAAGAGGTGGAGTTAAAAGCAGGTGAATTTGTAATATTCAGACCTTTTGAAAAACAACAACACATAAAAAAATCACCGGGCATAAGTGAGTATTATTATGTTCATTTTAACGCACCTGAAACGTTTGATTTACTTGGGTTTGAAAGTTCTGTTGTTTATTCGGCGAAGGACAGCGTTAAAGTTACCGATTTGTTTGAAGAGATAATTAGCGAACTGCATACTAAACAGCCCTCTTATGAGAAAATATGCTGTGCAAGGTTATTTACAATTCTTGCACTGCTTGAAAGAAAGTGTGTTAAACACATAAGTAATTTCGGACAGTATTATGATAACATTTCATTTGTTATACAGACTATGAATAAAGAGTATTATAAAAATTATTCTTTAGACGATTTTGCAAATATGTGCAATATGAGTAAATTCCATTTTCTTCGTGTGTTTAAAAGTGTAGCAGGTGACACTCCTGTTGAATATCGTAATAAAATCAGAATTGAACATGCAAAGGAAATGCTTACGGACTCTGATATTTCTGTTGAGGAAATAGGAAGAAGAGTAGGGTATAATTCTAACTCATACTTTTGCGATGTGTTTAAAGGTCATCTTGGAGTATCGCCAAGCAAATACAGGAAAATGTGGCAACATTAATGCTTATAAAACTTGCAGATTTTTATAAAACATCAGGTGATTATATTTTAGGAAGAGCAGATAAGATGTAAGTGAAAAGTGAAGAGTGAAAAGTGAAGAGTGAAAAAGTAAAACCTTCCCGAACTTCGTCCGAGAAGGTTTTTGGTTGCGGGGGCCGGATTTGAACCAACGACCTTCGGGTTATGAGCCCGACGAGCTACCAGACTGCTCCACCCCGCGATATTTAATTTTTAGTACTTTGTTATTATAACACCAAATTTTATATTTGTCAACTGTTATTTGATATTATATGTAACTTTTAAATATATATTCATTATTTGGAGGAAATATGTTATTCCTCCAAATAATAGTTATTATCAGTCAATTTGAAATTTACATTTTCTGAATAATATATGTAATTATTATTATCAATTAGTACATAGTCAATATTATGTTCTTTTGCAAATTCTATTGCCTTATCTTTTCCCAGCATAAACAAAATAGTAGAAAGAGCATCGGCGTCGGTGGCGTTTTTATGAATAACAGTTGCGCTTAACAAATCGGTTTGTGCAGGATAGCCTGTTTTCGGGTTTAATATATGATGATATATTTCGCCGTCATGTTCAAAATACCTTTGGTATGCGCCCGATGTAACTACGGCACTGTCTGTAACAGTAATTATTCCAAGGTATTCGCCGTTTTGCTCTGCTGGGTTTTGCAGTCCGATTTTTTTAGTTCCTAACCCATACACGTTACCGCCAATATTTATTACTGCATCTTTAATTTTATTTTCTTTGAGTTTTAAAACTGCAACGTCTGTTGCGTAACCCTTTGCAATACCGCCCAAATCAAATTTTGCACCGTCTAAATTTTTATAATCAACATAAGACAGCGCCTCGTTAATTTGCTCTTTTGTGGGAATAACAGGATTTTCACCGTTTACATTCCATAATTCTGTCAGAGGTTTTATGGTAATATCAAACAGGCCGTCACTTAAATCTCCGTAGTAAACACCTTTTTCAAGGACATTTAAAATGTCTTTGTCAAATTCCCCTTTATTAAGTGCACTGTTTTCATTAAAACTGTTCATTTTATTTTCTGCTTCCTTAAGAACCTTATATACTTCAGTGACAGAATTTTGCGCATTTATGCCTTTGACGGTAATAGTAGCATAGGTATCCATAAGAAAATAGTTTTTAGTGCATTGGGAAATATTTCTTACAAGTAAAACTGCAACAGCAGATATGATTAATATTGCTATTAATATTTTCTTTGAGTGAATAATTAGTTTTTTCATAAACTAATTATACACCAACAAGAAGTAAAAGTTCAAGTATATCGTTATAAATTTTAGGTAATTGTTTTTCGGATAGTGGATTTGTTCCTTTGCCCACTTCAACAGTAAAGCCCGGTTTATTATATGTTTTAATAAACCAGTCTTTATATCCGCTATATGATGCGGTACCTGAGGTTTCATCAAGGGTGTAGCCTGATACTTTAGACATTGCTTTTGCAAGTTCCGCACTACCCTCGGGGATTGCGGGGCCATATTTCCAGTAAATAACTTCACCCTGACTGTGAAAAGCCACAACATAGTCAAAATTATGCTTTGCTGTAAAGTTTGCTACTGCTTTGGTTTCAGGCTCACTGAACGGGTGCGGACCGCTGTACTTAGTTGGCCCCGGCTTTGATATGCCTTGT
>CALDNB010000045.1 GCA_937914775.1 uncultured Clostridia bacterium | reverse complement strand
AGGCAAAAGGGGGAATACCTATGACAAAATTAGAACTAATGCTAAAGGGAATGAGTAAATTTATAATCGGTCTTTTGATGATTGGAATATTAAGCAAACCTATTTAGAAGAACCAGAAAAGGCCATCAAGGCTGTAACGAAGATTACACCAGAACAAAATTGTTCATCAGAAAGTAGAAGAGGGAAATCATGGACAGAAGATGAAGAGAACTTAATAAGATTATATTACGAACAAGGTAAAGATTTCCTACAATTGCATCACGGCTCAGAAAAGGCGCATTCTGGTATTACCTTCAGGAGGTTGAAAGTCCCCCTGAAATCATTGATGAATACAGTTATCCTCTTACTTTTATGAGCAGAAAAGAAATGAGAAAGTGCGCTTTTCGTGTCATTGTATATAAAAACCGCATTGCGGTTGAGTTCTTTCATTCCCTTACTGATGGCACAGGGGCACTGGTGTTTTTGAAAAACTTACTTGCGGAGTATTTAGAACAAAAATATAGTATATCTGTCCCTTTGGAATACGGGGTAGTTGACAGAAAACAAAAGCCGGCTGACGAAGAAACGGAGGATAGTTTTTTAAAGGTTGCAGGAGAAGTTTCCCAGTCAAGAAAGGACAGCAATGCGTGGCGTATGAGCGGGGAGGCTGAAGCCCAGGGTTTTTTAAACCTTACCTGTTTTAAGTTGCCTGTTAAAGAGGTTATAGATAAAGCCCACGAGTACAACACTACCCTTACGGTGTTTTTAAGTGCGGTGATGATGAGGGCACTTTTGAATTTGCAAAAGGAAAAGACGCCGTCATTAAAAAGACAAAAACGTATAAAACTTTTAATTCCTGTAAATTTAAGGAGTTTGTATCCAAGCAAAACTTTAAGAAACTTTGCTATGTTTACAATTCCCGAAATAGACCCGCGGCTTGGAGAATACACCCTTGAAGAAATAATAAAGGTAATTTATCACAAAATGGGTGCAGAGATAACAAAAAAACACATGAGCAGTGTTATTGCTGCAAATGTAAATGATGAAAAAAATCTGTTTTTAAGAGTGGCACCGTTGCCTCTTAAAAATATAGTTATGAAGACGGTATTTAACAGTGTAGGGGAGAAAAAATCCTGTCTGACCCTTTCAAATCTCGGCCTTGTAAAATTTCCTGAAATTATGAAAAAGTATATAACACGTATGGACTTTATTTTAGGTGTGCAGGCGGCAGCACCATACAACTGCGGAGTAGTGTCTTATGACGATACTGTTTATGTGAATTTCATAAGAAATATATGTCAACCTGAACTTGAAAGACATTTTTATTATGTTTTAAAAGAGGCAGGAATTGAGGCAACTTTGGAAAGTAACAGAAAGTGAGGTATATAGATGTATTGTATAAACTGTGGTGTGAAACTTGAGAACACCGAGAAAATATGTCCTCTTTGTGATACGAAGGTGCACAGACCTGATGTTATTGAGATAAAAGAAACGTTATATCCTGTCGGCAGAATGCCCAAACTAAAGCATCGCTCAAACACTTTTAACGGGGCGGTTATCATTATGTTTTTGATTCCGGTTGTGGTATCCTTTCTTGCAGATTTTCACATTGACAGAAAACTTGATTGGTTTGGATATGTTTTGGGTGCCCTTATCTTAGGGTATATCACATTTGCTTTGCCTTTGTGGTTTAAAAAGCCCAACCCTGTAATATTTACGCCCTGTGCCTTTGCGGGTGTAACGGTATATCTTTGCTACATAAATTTCATAACGGGCGGGAACTGGTTTTTAACTTTTGCATTTCCGGTTACAGGCGGATTTTGTGTTATATCAACTGCTGTTGTAACCCTGACACGGTATTTGAAAAAAGGAAAACTCTACATCTGGGGCGGTGCCTTTATTTTGACAGGCGCCTTTGTTGTGCTGATAGAATACTTTATTTCTATCACCTTTAAAATTGGTTTTACGGGTTGGTCTCTTTATCCTTTCGCTGTTCTTATTTTGCTTGGCGGACTGTTGTTCTATCTTGCAATCAATAAGTCGGCACGAGAAATTATGGAGAGAAAGTTATTCTTTTGACAGAACCGAAAGGGCAGAGAATTATTAGGAGGAAAACTCAAATGAGTTTTCCTCTTTTTTTATAATGTCCTAAAATGACAAATGTATGTCCGTTTATTAGTAGATAAACGCCATTTACTTTGTTATACTGAAGAAAAAGACAAGGAGATGGAACAATGAGCGGAATGGATATATTAAAAGAAAACGAAAAGGTTTGATTGCAGGAGTTCTAGTGTTTGTTGTAACGGTAGGACTCGTTGTGCTGCTGACATGTTTTCATATTGAAACAATGGAAGTAACAGGAAATGAATAT
>CALDNB010000044.1 GCA_937914775.1 uncultured Clostridia bacterium | reverse complement strand
TATCAAAAATTTAAGATTGATGATTATCGTATGCTTAAAATTTACGAACTGTGCGAGGGCAGACTGCCAATCCTTATGCATACGGGGGACAACCGTTACGATTATTCAAATCCCAACAGGCTGATACCTATTCTTGATATTTATAAAAACTTAACAGTTATAGGTGCTCATTTTGGGGGCTGGTCTATCTGGGAAGAAGCAACAGAGCAACTCAGCAAGTATAAAAATTTCTATGTTGATTGTTCATCTTCTCTTTATGCCATAACTCCCCAAAAGGCAAAGGAACTGATTATGGCATACGGAACAAAACGAGTATTGTTTGGTACGGATTATCCGATGTGGAAGCCCAAAGAAGAGATTGAAAGATTTATGCAGATAGAACTTACAAAAAAAGAACGTGAGGATATATTATATAACAATACCGCAAAACTTCTGAATAAAAAAATTTAAAAAAACTCTTGACAAAGTAAAAAATGCAGAGTATAATTAATTTCAAATTTGAATATCACAAATAACGACTGTGACGAGGACGGTCGGATTGTGGGGCTTAAAGAGAGTTGCCGGATGGTGCGAGGCAATGGCTGAACTTTCCAATGACTTATCACCTCTGAGTCGAAGGACCGAAAACGAAAGTGAGTAGATTCCTTCCGTAATGCTGCGTAAAGGCAAAGGACTTGTTGGAGTCCGGTAAGTGACGGAATAAAAATTTCCGTAATTTGAGTGGTACCGCGGGTTTGTTAACTCGTCTCAAAAAGTTTTTTTGAGACGGGTTTTTTGTTTTATTCAAAATCGTAAATGTTGCGAAAATGAAAGGAGACAAAACAATGGATTACAGTTTAAAAGAAGTAGCAGGAAGAATTAAAGACCTTCGTGAAGCAAAGGGCTACACACAGGAACAACTTGCAAAACTGACAGGTGTGTCAGCGGAGGATTACAAGGTTTTAGAGCAGGGGGAAACAGACTTCAGTTTCACTTTTATTTACAAGTGCGCAAAAGCATGTGGCGTTGAAGTTGTTGATTTGCTTGAAGGAACAAGTACAACACTAACTTCTTTTGCAATCACAAGAAAAGGCGAGGGCTTAAAAATCTTAAAGAAGCACGGAGTACAGTACGACAACCTTGCTCCTAAGTTCAAAGACAAACTTGCAGAGCCGTTTTTGGTAAAATTCCCCTATCTTGAAGAAGAACAAAATCAGCCAATTAAATTCACATAACGGTCAGGAATTTGACGTTATCGTTAAAGGCTCTTTAAAAGTTCAGGTAGGAAATCATATAGACGTTTTAAACGAGGGCGACTCTATTTTCTATAACAGTATTATCCCTCACGGTATGATTGCAGTATCAGAGGGCGGCTGCGAATTCCACGCAGTAGTTTTAAATCCACAGGACGGTACTGTTTCCGAAGAGTACCCCGAAACACCTTATGTTGCATCAAAAACAGTTGTAAAGGAAAACAAAGGCGAAACTGTTGCAGATAAATTTATAGAATCATCTTATGACGAAAATGGCGTATTTAACGGCATCACATTTAAAAACGAGGACAAATTCAACTTTGCCTTTGACTGCGTAGATGCTATTGCAGAAAAGAACCCCGACAAACTGGCTATGATGTGGGTGGCAAACGACAAAACAGACAGACGCTTTACTTTCTCCGATATGAAAAAGTATTCTGCAAAAACTGCAAATTACTTTGAGTCTTTAGGTATCAAAAAAGGCGATACAGTAATGCTTGTACTAAAAAGACATTACCAGTTCTGGTTCTGTATGCTTGCACTTCATAAAATCGGTCCTATCGCAATCCCGGCAAC
>CALDNB010000043.1 GCA_937914775.1 uncultured Clostridia bacterium | reverse complement strand
GATATGATGCCGAAAAATGTTCCTGACGGATTTACCGCAGTTAAGGTTGAAACAGGTATAAATGATGACAATAACATTGAAATTGTATCAGGACTAAGTGAGGGCGATGTGGTATATGTAACACAGAGCACAAACACTATGTCAGGAATAGAAAGTATGATGAGGATGCGTGGTGAAATGATGGGCGGAGGAATGCCCTCGGGTGGTATGCCGTCAGGCGGAATGCAGACCATGATAGAATTAAAGGATATATATAAAATTTACGGCGACGGTGATAGCGAAATAAGAGCCTTAGACGGAATTAATCTGTCGATAGCAGAGGGTGAATTTGTGGCAATTGTGGGGCAGTCAGGTTCGGGTAAATCTACCGCCATGAACATTATTGGCTGTCTTGACGTGCCAACTTCAGGTCAGTATTTATTAGACGGAGAAGACGTAAGCGGTATGAATGAAATACAACTTGCTGACATAAGAAGCAGACGCCTTGGCTTTATATTTCAGCAGTACAATTTAATACCTAAATTGTCAGTTCTGGAAAATGTGGAATTACCCCTTATATACAAGGCAATGAAGCCTGAGGAACGACGAAACAGGGCTATGTCTGCATTGGAAAAAGTAGGTCTTCCTGACAGAGCAGACAAATACCCGTCACAGTTGTCAGGCGGACAGCAACAACGAGTTTCTATTGCAAGAGCGCTGGCAGGAGACCCCCATCTTATACTTGCTGACGAGCCAACAGGTGCCCTTGATTCCAAGACAGGTAAAGACGTTCTTGAATTTATTTCAGCACTTAATGATGAGGGGAAAACTGTTGTGCTTATTACTCACGATATGTCGGTAGCACAAAAAGCAAAACGTATTGTACGGATACAGGACGGAAAAATAGTGTCTGACGAAGTTATAAGGGAGGGATAGTATGAATATAAAACAATCATTTATCCTTGCTATGAAAAGTTTAAAGGCAAGTAAAATGCGTTCCTTTCTTACAATGCTTGGTATTATTATAGGCGTTGCTGCGGTAATTGTGCTGGTATCAATTGTTGACGGTTTTTCAAACACAATGCTTGACGCTTTTGAAAGCGCGGGACTTAATATTGTAAATGTAAACGTAAGAGGAAGAGGCAGTTCAAGAACAGTTGACCCTGACGATATGATTACTTTTGCGGAGGATAATGATGAATACATTATAGGTATATCCCCATCAGTTATGGCATCTGTAACGTTAAAAGTTGACACAGAAAACAACCAGACCACAGTTACAGGTGTTAACGAATACTACAAGGATATAAAAGAACTGGAAATGGGGTACGGAAGATTTTTGCAGTACATAGATGTTGAGCGTCGGCAAAAGGTGTGTGTTATCGGCTCGTATATTGCAAAAAACTACTTTGGAACACTTTCTTGTGTTGGAGAAAAGATGAAGATAAACGGAAACGACTACACAGTAGTAGGAGTTTTAAATGAAAGTGCAGACAGTGAAGAGGGCAGTGCAGATGATATAGTTTACATACCTTACACCTGTGCTACACTTTTGTCACGCCAAAGAACTGTCAGTTCCTATGTTGTAGCGGCAACATCAAAAGACGATGTTACACGTGTTAAAAGATTAGTTGAGAATTATTTGTATTCAGTCTTTGACAATTCTGATTTATATACCGTAACCGCTGTTGCGGATTTAGTTGATACTGTTGACGAATTAATGGGTACTTTAACAGGTATATTAGTTGGAATTGCAGGAATATCCCTTTTGGTTGGCGGCATAGGAATTATGAACATTATGCTTGTTTCGGTTACAGAAAGAACAAGGGAAATAGGAATAAGAAAATCCTTGGGGGCAAAACCATGGGATATTATGAGCCAGTTTGTTGTTGAGGCGGCAACCACCAGTTCTATGGGCGGCTTTATAGGAATTGCCTTTGGGTGTATTGCGTCAATAGTTGCAGGGAAAATTCTGGGAGTTAATGCAACGCCGTCGGTACTTGCAATACTTGTGGCTTTTACGGTGTCTGTTGCAATAGGAATGTTTTTTGGATACTTTCCTGCCAAAAAGGCATCAAAACTTAACCCCATTGATGCTTTACGTTATGACTAATTGGAGGAATGAAAATGAGAAAAATAATATGTTTAATAATGGTTTGTATGTTGCTTTTGCCAACAATGGTTACAAGTGCATCAACTTATGATGATTACGGCACAGCCACACTTTTAAAAGAACTTAAAATTATGCAGGGGGACCCTGACGGAAATTTACGTCTTGACGATTATGTAACAAGAGCGGAGTTTTCAAAAATTGCAATTGCAGCATCTTCCTACAGAAACACGGTAGCAAAGCAGTCGGCGGTATCACCTTTTAAAGATGTGTCATATAAACACTGGGCTGCACCTTATGTATCAGTTGCAGTAAAAAGCGGCGTGATTACAGGTTATCCTGATTTTACATTCCGTCCCGAACAGAATGTTACCTACGAAGAGGCAGTAACAGTTTGCTTAAAACTTCTTGGTTACACAAGTGAGGATTACGGGGTGTCATGGCCATACGGTCAGGTGGGAATGGCAGATAATTTAAACCTTGACGAAAACGTTACAGCAAACGTAGGCGACAATATGACAAGGCGTAACGTAATGAATCTTGTATATAATATGTTAAATACCTGCTCAAAAAATACTGACCGTGATTACATTTCCGTATTTGACTACACAATTGTTGAGGACTGTGTGTTGATTGCTACATCAAAAGAAGATAGCAGTGTGGGCGGAAATAAAATAAGCACTAGCGAGGGTACTTTTAATATTACTTCTGATTTTAACAGAGAAAACGTGGGCAAAAAGGGTGATGCGGTATTAAAAGACAATAAAGACCTTGTAATTTTTGTGCCGTACAATCAACAGATAACTACATACAATATTTATCAGATTTTAGATAATAAAGTAATTGTATATGAAAACGGAAAGCCAGTTGCTACTGATGTTGATACTTCAGTTACAGTATATAACAAAGGAAATAAATCAACACTTTCTGCAATGTTAAATCAGATTAACCCGGGTGACGTTCTTACTACTTACAAAAATGCGGATGGTGTTATTGATTACGGAATATTAAATAAAGACACATTGGAAGGACCGATTATTGCATATTCAAACGAATGGTACAAATCTTATGGCATTGATATTGGCAATTATACCGTTATTAAAGACGGAACAAAATCAACTGCAAACAACATAAGCCGTTACGACGTGGTTTACTATTCAGAGCCGTTAAACACAGTTTATGCTTACTCTAAAAAGGTTACTGGTGTTTATGAAAGCGCATCACCCAACAAGGATATGCCAACATCTGTTACGGTTTCGGGAGTTACATATAAACTTGAAGGTGCATCTGCATACAACAGTCTGTCATCTCAGGGCTCGTATAACTATGGCGACACAGTGACGCTGTTACTTGGAAGAAACGGTGACGTGGCAGGGGTGTTAGAGCCACAGAATGCAGCCGGAACAATTAACGGATATTTAAAAGCCACAGGCACTAAACAATTCCCCACTGCAGACGGAAACAACATTTCGTCGTATTACATCAGTGTTGTAAGAGCAGACGGAACAAGCGTTGATTTCCGCACAAATTCTGACTACAGTAGTTTTATAAATAAAGTAGTAACTGTAAGTTTTAAAAGTGACGGAATTGCAAGTATTGCTGTAAGAAACGATTCTGGAACTATTTATGGTACTGTAGATGGTAACAACAGTTACATCGGTAAACACAAAGTTTCCAAAAATGTTGAAATACTTGATGTTTCAGGAACGAAAGCAGGGGAAACTACGGCATGTACAAAAACATATATGTCCCGTCTTGACGGAATAGAATTACAGTCTGGTGACGTGATTTATTACTCCAAAAACTCGGACGGAGAAATAACAGAACTGTTTTTAAATAACGTAACGGGGGATATGTATAAGTACGGAATAATTACCTCCGCACAACTTAATACTGCCGGCTCGGTTAAGACCTTTACCTGCCTTGCAGACTGGAATTCCTATTCTTACAAAGGTGCAACAATATCAGGTGTAAGTGTTAAAAACGGCGGAGGAGTAGGTGTTATTTTAGACGGTAACTCTGCAGTGGAATATATTCCCTTAAAGCAGTTATCAGGAGCAGTTGAGGAAATTTCAGGTGATGTTATTAAAACCAGAAAAGGAGATTATATTATCTACGGCAACGCAAGTGCTTTTGTGAAATCAGGTACTTCATATATGCAGACTGACTTAAATGAGGTAACAGATTTAACAAAGTATAATGTTACTGCATATTACGATAAAGAAATGGATGATGGTGGAAGAATTCGCGTACTTGTTGCTGTAAAAAAAGATTGACAAATATAAGGTTTTTAGGTAAAATAACCATTATAGGGTGTAATGTTTACATTACACCCTTTTTTACGAACTACATAAAGGAGTTTTTGCTATGAAAAGAATATTTGGTGACTGGACTGACACAAAATTAGAAGTAAGTGGTGACAAAGCAGAATTTTTTGTATGGGGAAGAAAATACACATTTGATAAGTCGTTTGTTCCCACATCAATTGTTTCTTTAGATAAAGAGTTATTGGAAGCACCTGCGACTTTAGATGCAGATTTTAGCGGTAAAATCGGCGAATGGCACAGTTTTGAGTATTTTGTATATTCAAAGGACGAGGAAAAAGCCGTTATTATAATTTCTGCACGATGTGAAAATACAATAGGAAACGCTACTGTTACAGTTGAATTTGACGGTTTTGTAAAAATAGAATTCAGAATTTCTTCATACTGGCAGTACGACAAAAGAAACAAGCCCGAACTTACAGGACTATATCTTAATATTCCAATGAACAAAGCACATTCGTCTTTGTTCCATTACTGGCCGAATAATAAGTCAAGTATTGTACCTGCTCAGGACAAAATGAACAGCGGTGCAACTAAAGATATTAAATTACCTTTTAAACCTTATGTATGGTACGGTGACGAAGAGGTAGGTCTTGGTGTATTTGTTGGCGAAACAGAACAGTATTTTCAGTATGACGAAAACTGTATTGAAGTAAGCGGAAATAATCTTAAAATCACATTTTTAGACAGTATGCCTAAAAACTGGCAGGGCAGAAGTGATAAGTGGGCAGATACATTAATCCCAATTGAGTTTACATTCGGTTTTCACGCAACACCTGTTAAACCCTTTAAATATGACAAAGGATGTTACAGACGCTTCCATATGTATAACGTAAGAAAAAATGATTTTCTTAATATGGGTCTTCCTAAAATTGCAGCAGATGCGGGAGCAGAGTGGCTTGTGCTTCACGAGGACTGGACAATTATCCAGAACTTTGGTCTTGCAGAAGACGAAGAAAAGTTCAAGGCTTTTACTGACGAGTGCCACAAGTACGGCTTAAAACTGATGCTTTATTTCGGTTACGAATATTCAACTTTAATGGCAGATTTCAATAAAAACGGCAAAAACTATATTAATTATTCAGATACAGGAAACTACAACGGCGGTTGGCAGAGAAGTCCTGCGCAAAGAGCATTTATGGTGTGCTACAATTCTGACTACAAAAAAGAGTGGTTAGAAAGAATTAAGTACGTTATGGACGTTTATGGCGCAGACGGTATTTACACTGACGGTACGTACATTCCGTGGGAGTGTGCAAATGAGCGTCACGGCTGCGGTTACAGAGACCAGGAGGGCAAACTTCATTCTACATATCCTGTTCTGGAACTTCGCGAACATGTTAAAAACTTATACCACACCGTCCATGAAAGAAAAGGTATTGTGGATGCACACCAGAGTACCTGCTGCACAATGCCCACACTTTCTTTTTGCGATTCATACTGGGACGGCGAAAATATACAGAGCCAGTTGTCTGACGACAATATGAACTTCTTAAATCTTGAGGCGTTCAGAGCAGAATATATGGGCTACAATTTAGGTATTCCTGCAAACTTTATTGCATACACAACTGACACGGATTTAGAAGAAAACAATGTTATGGAGGGCAAAGTAAAAGTAAGAACAATGGCAGGTATTTACAGTATTGCTCTTTTGCATAACATTCACCCGAGACCTAATACAATCAAAAACTTAAAATATGCTTCATACATCTGGAAGTTGTTTGATGATCTGGAACTTGACGATGCAAACTGGATTCCTTACTGGAACAACAGTATAAGCAGTATAGAGGAGGAAAATGCTCATACCTGCGCTTACGAAACTAAAAACGGAATTGTTTTATATGCAGTTGACTTTATAGGTAACAGAGAAATTACAGTTAATGTAAAAGGTAACAAATTAGTCCAGTACGGCACAGGAAAAGAATATGATATAGTTGACGGAAAAGCAAAAGTAACACTGGAAACCGCAAGAGCAACATTCTTTAGTGTAAAATAATAAAAAAGGTGATGGTCGTTGACCATCACCTTTTTAACTTATTTTAGGTATCTTTACAACATATTCTATATATTCGTCGTTTTCAGTCTTCTTGGCATAAGCGTTAATTCCTGACTGTTTCATCATATCAACTGCCTGTTTTATGGTGTTTGAAAAGACTCTTATATCCTTAATTATCCGCATCTGTTTTTTATCAGGGTTGTCCCTGTCTTTTTTATATAACAGTGAACTTATGTATTTCTCTGCTTCTGCAACGTTTAAATTCTTTTTAACGATATATTCTACTGCAGTCTGTCTTAAACTTTCCGTGTCAATTTTAAGGAGTGCTCTTGCGTGGCGTTCTGTCAGATTACAGTCCAAAATCAAAGTTCTCAGTCTTTCAGGATATTTCAGTAAACGCAGCTTGTTAGCAACAGTAGATTGTGTTTTCCCCAACCTCACAGCAATTTGCTGCTGTGTTAAGCCCAGCAAACGCATCAACTTTTCAATCGCAAGGGCTTCTTCAAAATAATTAAGTGCACAGCGCTGAATATTCTCGATCAACGCTAAAGCTGCACTATCTTCCCTTTTCATAGATACAACAATAGCTGGGATCTCCTGCATCTTCAGCTGACGGCAAGCCATAAGCCGTCGCTCACCAGCCACCAATTCATATAAATTTTTATCAATTTGCTGAACAGTGATCGGCTGCAGCAAACCGTACTGTGCGATACTTTGTGCCAGCTCATTGATCTTCTCCTCATCAAATAACTGTCGAGGCTGATTAGGATTTGGGATAATTGCTTCAATCGGCAGTAACAGAACCCGATTGACGGTTTTCGCTTTCAATAACATCAATTACACTCCCCTTTATAGAAAAAAGTCTGTTTTGCGACATTATTCCTTTTGATAGGAATAATATAACACAAAACAGACTATATTTCCAGTAAATCCCAATTCTATTTCTCGCCCCGTTTTGAGCGGTTTCGACTTAAATGATTGGTTTTTTTGCCATTTTTGCGGCTGTTCTCGGGAATTGTGGCGGAGTTTGCGAAATTTTTCTGATTACCAGAATCGCACGTTTGCTCTCATCAGGCAGAGTAAATTCCTCTACTTTCTCCACCTTACCTCCCATGGTACCGATAGCATTCTTTGCTTCTGCCAATTCGTCCTTCCAGTCAGGACCCTTCAATGCGATGAAAGCACCGCCGACTTTTACGAAAGGCAAACAGTATTCGCTGAGGTTACGCAGACTTGCCACTGCTCTTGCACAAGCAAAATCATATTTTTCACGGTGTTTTTTGTCTTTACCTCCGTCCTCGGCACGCGCATGAACACAGGTCGATTTTACACCGATTTCTTTACACAGCTCCGTCAAAAAGACCAGACGTTTATTCAGGCTGTCCAGCAGAGTCAAATTGATATCAGAGCGAAGAACGGTAACCGGTACCGATGGGAAACCGGCTCCGGTACCAACATCGATGAGAGATGCTCCCTGCGGAAGCTCGATGGCTTTCGTCAGCAAAAGAGAATCCACAAAGTGCTTCACCACAATATCTTTCGGCTCGGTGATAGCGGTCAGATTGATTTTTTCATTCCATTCAACCAACAACTGGGCATATTTATCCAGCTGTTCCGCCTGCTGTTCTGTAAGCGGCAGTTCAAACTGCTGACACAAATCCAGCAAATAAGATTTATCGATCATAATTTACTCCTCATTGTTACGGTGATAGCCGTGCAGCTGTTCCAGATAAATCAACAACACAGAAACATCAGCCGGGCTGACACCGGAAATTCGGCTTGCCTGTCCGATATTGGCAGGCTGAATGCGATTGAAGAACGGGTGTATGCGGTGCTGAATTCCGGTTCGGAATTGGCAGAGCGTCTCATCTGCATGGAATGGAAGCAGATGCTGATCGTGATGAGCCGGATGGACAAGGCGGAGGAGGAACATATTAGCGACCTGATGGACAATGCAGGCATTACCGGTGCGGAGATTTGCGGGGGCTTGTCAGAGCTGCGGATGGCGCCGGAGGAATTCGGCACAGCGCTGTGCGAGGCGGTGTATGCTGCGCGCGCGGCGAAGCTGTGCGGCAAGGGCATGTTGATAGGCAGCGAGCTGGGGCTGTATGCCTATCTCTTCCCGATGAGCGAAAATGCTTATGTCCGGGATCAGTGCCTGCGGCAGATGAAGGCTATTCGCGATTATGATCGCCAGAACCGCACCAGCCTTGAGCAGACGGCGCGGATCTATGTGGAAAACAGGA
>CALDNB010000042.1 GCA_937914775.1 uncultured Clostridia bacterium | reverse complement strand
ATCCTCTCGAAATTCCATCGATTTAAGGTCGAAGAATTTTCAAAGAGGAAATTTTGTGACGATGCAAGGTAAAAACGCAGGTAATCCTGACGGATTACCGAGTATTTTAACGTGGCAGGGGCAAAAATTAACCTTTGAAAATCGTGGCTCGGATAGCTTCTGTCACCCTACTAACAAAAGAAGGATTGATTATAGTGGAAAAAGTAATTTTAAAGGTAAAACAAAAGGTCAATTTCGGATGGTGGGATTTAGTAAGTATTGTTTTTGCATTTATGCTGGGGCGGGTAGTGTTTTTCGACTGTCTGTCTCCTTTTGCTCTTGCCCTTTTTGCAGCGTACATAAGTAACCACCCCGACAATATTATAAGAGGGGGGGTAGTCGCCTTTAGTTCTCTTATGGGTATTTTCTCGGTAGGAATGGGGATTACGTTTATAAAGTACATACTTGCTTTTGTCCTTTTTGCTCTGGTGTTTACTGCGGTTACCACCGTTTCGGACAAGCGGGGCAAATACACCGTTGCAATAATAGGTGCCATTTCTCTTTTTATTGCAGGGCTTATTTTTTTAGGTCAGTGGCAGCGGTCGCTATACTACCTTGCAATGCTTTTGTCAGAAAGTCTTGTTTGCTTTTTTATGGCTGTGGTGTTTGAAAAGACCTTTAATATTGCAAAAAGACCTGACAAAGACATTACTGCTGACAGTTCTGTAGGATTTTTGGTGATGGTGGCTTTGTCGGTAGTAGGTCTTGGAGAACTGAGTGTATTTAACATATCCTTTGGCAAAACCTTATCTGCAGTTTATATAATGCTTGTGGCGTTAGTGGGAGGTCTGGGACCCGGGAGTGTTTGCGGAGCAGGTATGGGTTTTCTTTATTCCTTTCTTATGTACCCAAACGGGGAATACATGGGTCTTTTCAGTATTTTCGGTATGCTTTGCGGAATTTTCTCCCGATACAAAAAGGCAGGGGTTATATGCTCCTTTGTAATTTCATCATTAATTGTGACATGGTATTTCGGCATATCAAACGGCGCAATGTTTAATTTTACAGAACTTGTTTTTACAGTTCTGGTGTTTGCACTTCTTCCCAAAAGTATTATTGTTTTTTCTGCAAACGTGCTTTGCGCCGTAAGCCCTGCCCCTGTAAACTTTAAAGAAACCATATTAAAGATATACGACAAATTAAGCGATTTTTCAGGAAAACTTACGGAAATTGCGGATAATTTTGCAGACAGTAAAAAGCCACACAACAAAAATGATGTAATGGCGGTGTATGACAAAACTGCATCTAAAGTGTGCAAAAACTGCGGACTTAGATTTGTGTGCTGGGAGAAAGAGTTTTCCTCCTCCTACGATGCTTTAATTAACTGCAATTCCGCACTTTTAGAAAAAGGCAAACTGGAGGTTAAAGACGTGCCCTTGTATTTTAAAAACAAATGTATAAAACTTAATTCCTTTATTGAAACGGTTAACAGGTATTATGCAAGGTACAAACTGGACACTATGTGGGTGAAAAAATTAGAGGCAGGAAAACAACTTACTGCAACACATCTTTACGGGGTGGCTGAAATTATGAACGAATTTGCAAAAGAAACAAAAAAGGAACTTGATTTTGTGCCTGATTTAGGTAACATTTTGTATCTTGCAATAGGTAAAGCAGGGATAAAATGCTACGACGTTACAGTTGTTACCCGTGAAAAGGGACAGTTAGAGGTAGTTGCAAGAATAAACTGCAAAAAAGCACCTGACAATATAGAAAACGTAGTGGCAGACGTAGTTTCTGAAACGGCAGGGAGACGGGTTTATGTTAAAAACTCCGATTTTTCAAAGGACGGCGCAAAAGCGGTCCTTCGTCTGGAAGAGCGTGAAAGGTACAACGTGGTAACGGGCTACTATACCCGTAAGAAAGATGACAGCGCAAGTTCAGGGGACAGTTTTTGTCAGCAGAAACTTCAGCACAACAGATATCTTGCGGTATTAAGTGACGGTATGGGAAGCGGGGGAAACGCCAAAAAGCAGTCCTTTTTTGCCGCAGACACAATGTCACGTCTTTTAAACACGGGCTTTGACAAGGAAAGCGCAGTTAAAATTATGAATTTGTCCCTCTTTTTAAAGCAGACAGAAGAAAGTTTTGCCACAGTTGATGCGGTTGTTGTGGATTTGTTTGAGGGCAGTGCAGAGTTTATAAAAATAGGCGCATCGTCAAGTTTCGTAAAAAGCAACAGCAAAGTTAAAAAAATCACCTCGGACTCACTTCCTGCAGGAATGATAATGGATGTTAGTCCCTGCACCGAAAAAATAAGCATCAAAGGGGGAGACCTGATTGTTCTTGCATCAGACGGAGTGTTTGGTGACGACGGTGACTGGGTAACGGAATATATAAAGGAAAGCACCGACAAACCACAGAAACTTGCAGAAAAACTGGTAAAAGAAGCGGTTGTAAGGCAAGGACACAAGACCCCTGACGATATGACCGTTGTGACAATGTTAATTGACAGGGAGGCTGCATAATGAAGCATAAAAAAAAGAGTGTGCCTGTAATTTTGTGGGCAAACCTGATTGTAAGGCGGTATATTAACCGACTAAACCGCTTAAAGAAAAAGATATAAAATTTTTCTTGCATAAAATTATATAAAATGGTACAATATAGAAAAAGATACTAATTAAGGAGTGTGTAAATATGGATTTAAAAGGTTCAAAAACAGAAGCCAATTTAATGACTGCCTTTGCAGGTGAGTCTCAGGCAAGAAACAAATACACGTATTATGCAAGTAAAGCGAAAAAAGACGGCTATCAGCAAATCGCCGCTATTTTTGAAGAAACTGCAAACAACGAAAAAGAACACGCAAAAATCTGGTTCAAACTTTTGCACAACGGCATTGCAGACACAATGGATAACTTAAAAGATGCAGCCGCTGGGGAAAATTATGAATGGACAGAGATGTATAGAGAATTTGCAGAAGTTGCAGATGAAGAAGGCTTTACACATATTGCAGAACTTTTCCGCAGTGTAGCAGCAATAGAAAAGCATCACGAAGAAAGATATTTAACATTGCTTAAAAAAGTTGAAGACGGTATTGTGTTCAAAAAAGACAACGAAGTTTACTGGATGTGCAGAAACTGCGGACACATTGTAAAAGCAAAAGAGGCACCTGAAATTTGCCCTGTATGTGCTCATCCTAAAGCATATTTTGAAGTTCAGGCAGAAAATTATAAATAAATTTTAAAAAAACTATTGATTTTTAAAATTTCCTGTGTTATAATATTCAAGCACTATTGAACAAAGAGGTGAGAAATCATGAAACAAGGTATTCATCCGGATTACCAAAAAACAACAATAAAATGCGCTTGCGGAGAGGTAATTGAAACAGGCTCAACAAAACAGGATATTCACGTGGAAATTTGCAGCAAGTGCCATCCGTTTTTCACCGGAAAACAAAAACTTGTAGATACAGGTGGCCGTGTTGACAGATTTAAAAAACGCTATGGTATGACAGACAAATAATTATACCAAAAACATAAAAAATGCAGTGGCTTATGCCACTGCTCTTTTTTTATAGTGAATTGACAACTACCGTTGTCAATTCATTCTCTTATAATATCCCTGCTTTCTTGTCTAATCTGTAATTTCTTATGTACAGTAATATATCAATTCCAACCATTATGAAATTAAGCACATAGAAAAACATTACGTACCATTTAAAAGACTCTGCAATAAGTTTTGAAGTAATACCAAAAATGTAGCCGACAAAAATCAAAAGCAAAAAGGGAAGACTTTTTCCTTTTGTGGTACGTGCCTTGTAAGATTTCATAGCATTAATAGGCCACGATGCACCAAACATTACAATCATTAAAATTTCAAATAATTCTGACATTTTCAATTTCTCCTTTTAAAATTTTATAACAATCTTCTACTGTGTATGCAAAATAGTCGGGGTTGTGTTTTAAAAGTTCCTTTCTGTCTGCTTTTAAGTCCCAACCTGCTGAAATTATTCTTACATTTGCTTTTTGTGATGCAGTTATATCGGAAACAATGTCACCGATATATATTGTTTCTTCGGGTTTTACTTCTAAAATTTCCATGGTTTTTATGATTCGCTCTGCTTTGTCAGGGGTTTCCTCAAGACCTGCAAAAACGTTTTTAAAAAGCCCCTCAAAACCAAGCACCCGAAATGTAATATCAAGGGCGGGTTTCCCTTTCCCCGATACAACGGCAGTTTTTATGCCCTTGTCATTTAAATAGTTAATAAGTTTTTTTATTCCGAAGTATGCAACTCCCGGAGTTTTCTTTAACAGTTCCTCGTAATAAGTGTAGTATTTTGCAAGTACCTCCTGTGCCTTTTCGGGTATAAGTGCCTTTGCCATACCCTCCTCCGACAAGCCAACGCTTTTTCGAAGTTCGGGCAGGGTAATAGGGGTATCTGCTACCTCGTTGTAAGCCCGTAGATACGACAGTTCAAATAAAGGCATAGTGTTTGTCATTGTGCCGTCAACGTCAAATATTACGCATTTTATCATATGAACTCTCCTTTATAAGTGTTGCCCCAGCAGTCGGAAAGATATAAAGTATTGTTATAAACTTCCACCAACTCCATTTCAAATATAAGCCCGTGTTTTGTAAGGTCAATATCCATAACCATTTCTTCGCCGTTAACGTCAATTACTTTTAGTTTCGGCTTCTGGGCGTTAACAGCATTAAAGCCCTCTAAAGAATAGATATAACCGTCGTGGCATATTGCACCCTGCATAAAATCTATGTACGGTGTGTCGAACTGTTTTGTCACATCTTGGTAGTTTATTGTAACAACTTCGCCGTCGGTTAGTTTTGGTAATTTAAATTCAAAAAATCTTGCGGTTTTGTCCTGATCTCTCATTGTAAAGGCGTACATAAGACCTGTGCTTTTGTCAAGGGCAAAATTACCGTAAGGTCTTACGTCTTTTCTGTCAGATGAACGCCATATATCGTCCTTGTCAACAAAGCCGATTTTTATTACTTGCACCAGTTTTGTTTTAAGTTCCTCTGTTATTCTGTAAACAAGGCAAATTCCCTCGTTTTCGTTTTGGTAACTGTTATAAACGTTAGAATATAAAAGGGGAAACTTGTCTTTTTCATCATAAAATTCTGTACCGAAAAACACGGAGTTTCCGTGTGGCTTATATCTTTCTATTCCGTCCGCAAAATGTCTGTTTATAAGGGTATAGTCAGATAAATCTGTTACAGAAACAAGTCCCGAGCCGTCAAAACGGAAAAGGTATCCGCCGTACATTGCTCCGTCCTGCTCTCCGTGTACTTTTGTTATGTATTTAAGTTCTATATCTTTTGCGCTTTTATAATATAAGTTGCTCATAACATTGTCCTTTTCTGTTAATAAACTAACATACAAATTATATAATTAAATCTACCAAAATATACATCGTTGCAAGGGATTCCCTTACGTAATTAACAGGTATTGTGTACCAGGGAATTGGTGCGTTAACTGATGTTGATGTAAGGCCCTCCTCCTTTGCAAGAATTCTTGCTCTTTGGGAATGAAATCTGTTGGTTATAATTGCAACGGTATAATTTTCACTGAAATTTTCATCAAGTATCTGTTTTGAAAACTTAAGATTTTCCTCTGTTGAAGTTGATTTTTCTTCCTTTAATATATTCTGTTTCGGTATGCCCTTGTCTATTAAGAATCTCTCCATTGCCTCTGCCTCTGTAATAGATTCTCCGTGTCCCTGACCTCCCGAAACTATAATTATTGCGTCCTGATTTTTGTTATAATATTCTACTGCTTTTAACAGTCTGTTGCGAAGTGGAAGTGTTGGTGTTTCTCCGTGTATCCCCGCGCCCAATACTATAACCGCATCCTCCGTATAATCGGCAGGTCTGACAAAACTTCCTGCAAACACGATTATCGGCATTGCAATCATAAGGGTAAGTCCTGCGTAAAATATCATTCTTAGCCCTTTTAAAACGCCCCTTTTGGTATAACTTATAATCTGCTTATAATATAGTCCGTAGGCGGTCATTATTGCTCCTGTAATTACTGTTAAAAGGTTTCCCATATTAAAAAGAGTATATGCAGTCATAACAAGCCCGTCTACAAGGCATATTATGCCGATTACTGTAATAATAGCGTGTATAATCACTATATTTGCCTCCAAATTGATACAGTTATCAACATTTTGTCAACAAAATGTTGATAACTGTGGATAAAAAGCCTTATTTTATAAGGTCTGTGCCCATAAATGGAACTAACGCTTCAGGAATTTTTACGCTTCCGTCTGCCTGTTGGTAGTTTTCTAAAATTGCCGCAACAGTTCTGCCTACTGCAACGCCGCTGCCGTTTAATGTGTGAACAAATTCTGCTTTGCTGTTTGTGTCACGTTTAAATTTGATACCTGCACGACGTGCCTGGAAGTCCTCAAAGTTACTGCAGGAACTGATTTCTACGTATCTTCCGTAACTTGGCATCCATACCTCGATGTCGTAAGTCATTGCTGAACTAAAGCCCAAATCACCTGAGCAAAGGCGTACAACTCTGTAAGGAAGACCTAAGCCCTGCAACACTTTTTCTGCATCGTTTGTAAGTGTTTCAAGTTCATCATAAGATGTGTCGGGATTTGCAAATTTAACAAGTTCAACTTTATTGAACTGGTGTTGTCTTATAAGGCCTCTTGTGTCACGTCCTGCAGAACCTGCTTCTGCTCTGAAACATGCAGAGTATGCACAGTATTTAATAGGAAGTTGGTCTGCAGATAAGATTTCGTCTTTATGCAGATTTGTAACAGGTACTTCTGCAGTAGGAATCAAAAAATATTCTGTATTTGCTACTTTAAAAGCATCTTCTTCAAATTTAGGCAACTGACCTGTGCCTACCATTGAGTTTCTGTGTACCATATAGGGTGGGAATATTTCAGTATATCCGCTTTTTGTTGTGTGTGTTGTAAGGAAGTAGTTAATAATTGCTCTTTCCAGCGCCGCACCAAGACCTTTATATACTGTAAATCTTGAGCCTGTGATTTTTGCGGCTCTTCCAAAGTCTAATATATCAAGGTTTTCACCGATATCCCAGTGTGCCTTTGCTTCAAAATCAAACTTTGTTGGCTCTCCCCATTTTCTTATTTCAAGGTTGTCGCTGTCATCGTTACCGTCTGGTACTTCAGCATTTGGAATGTTTGGAATTGTTAAAACTATCTGTCTTAATGCCTCGTCAAGTTCTCTTACCTTGTCGTCTAAAACTTTTACCTTGTCAGACAGTTCTTTCATTTCTGCAAAAATAGGAGCAACGTCTTTGCCCTCTTTTTTAAGTGCAGGAATTTGTTTTGATACTGTGTTCTGCTGGTTTTTAAGTTGTTCTGCCTCAACTAATGCTGCTCTTCTTTCAGCGTCTAATTTTGTAAACTCTGTTAAATCAAGTTCAAAATTTCTTCTTTTTAATTGCTCTACTACCACTTCAGGTTGTGCTCTTAATAATTTGATGTCAAGCATTTTCTTCTATCTCCTTTGTAATTAAATTATAAATATTTATTGCACTGTCATTTAAATCTTCTTCATTAATTTCTGAAAGTAATTCTTTTGCCTTTTCCAGTTCTCCGTTATTTATTAAGGAAATAATATCACCAAACTGTTTGTATAAACCAATTTCCGCATTTGCAATTTTTAACTCATCAGTCAGCAAATCAATCTCGGCTTTTTTCTCTGTCAGTTCGTCTGACAAAACTCCGATTTTGTCAGAAAGTGCAATTACGC
>CALDNB010000041.1 GCA_937914775.1 uncultured Clostridia bacterium | reverse complement strand
CCGAAGAAGGAAATTACAATGGCCATAATTGCGGTTGTAAAGATGGTTGCAACCGAAGCATTACCCGAAATTGCAACACAGCCTACAGATTCGCCATAGGTGGTGTTGGGGCAGCCGCCGAAGATAGAGCCAGCAAAAGAGCCTATACCATCGCCAAGGAGGGTTCTGTGAAGACCGGGTTCGGTTAAAAGGTCCTTTTCAATGATGGAAGAAAGGTTCTTGTGGTCTGCAATATGCTCTGCAAATACAACGAAAGCAACGGGGATATAAGCTACTGCAACGGTGCCGATGTAAGCGGCATCAATTTCAGCTACGCCGCCGATAGCGGTTAAGAAGGTGAAATCAGGAATCCATTTCATTGCTTCGAACTTAGCAAAGTCAATTACCATAAGCGCTGCATTGTTTGTAGCGGTACCGATAACGGTGAATATAGTTGCAACTGCATAGCCTGCAAGTATACCTATAATAAAGGGGATGAGCTTAACCATTTTCTTGCCGTAAACCGAAGCGATGATGGTTACGAAAAGGGTTACAAGGCCGCAGATAAGTGCTACATAAGGGGATGCTGTGGGAACGCCCTCAGCAAGAACGCTACCCTTGGAAAGGTCGCCAACGGCATTGCCCGAAAGGGAAAGACCGATAATTGCAACTGTGGGGCCGATAACAACGGGAGGCATAAGTTTGTTTATCCAGTTTACGCCAACAAGTTTAATGATTATTGCGATAACTACGTAAACAAGACCTGCAAGAACTGCACCAAGGATTAATCCAAGGAAACCAAGTGCCGCAGATACTGCACCTGCAAATGCTGCTACCATTGAGCCGATAAATGCAAATGATGAACCAAGGAATACAGGGCTCTTGAATTTTGTAAATAACTGATAAACCAATGTACCGATACCTGCACCGAAAAGTGCTGCAGAAGCAGTCATTCCGTTGCCTACGATTGCAGGAACTGCAATTGTTGCTGCCATAATAGCAAGAAGTTGCTGAATGGCAAAGACAATAACCTGACTGAACTTCGGTTTGTCTTCTACGTTGTAGATAAGTTTCATAAAAAAATCTCCTTTGTAAAATTTTTCGATTTTTTAATATTTTTTCCGACAAAAAACCGTCTTTTAAAGTATATCATAATATAAATATTTTGTAAATATTTTTTTAAAATTTTTGGTGGTGTTACCGTTGGAGTTTCACAACGCATTCTACATGAAATGTCCTCGGAAACATATCGAAGGGTTGAACTGTGTCTATACAATAGCCGTAGCCTTTAAGTGTTTTTAAATCACGGGCAAGGGTTGCAGGGTTACAGGAAATATAAACTATTGTTTTTGGTGCAATTTCTTTAACGGTTTTAAGTAGTTTGTCGTCGCAGCCTTTTCTGGGTGGGTCTAACATTACCACATCTGCTTTTCCTATGTCTTTAATTACGTCTTCTGCTTTGCCGCACAAAAACTGTGCATTGGTAATTCCGTTTGCCAAAGCGTTATTACGGGCGTTTTCCACAGCCTTTTCCACAATTTCAACACCTATAACCTTTTTTGCATACTTTGATGCGAAAAGCCCGATAGTGCCTATTCCGCAGTACAGGTCAAATACTGTTTCGTTTCCTGTGAGACCTGCTAAAGATACTGCATATTTATAAAGTTGCTCTGTTTGTTTTGAATTAATCTGGTAAAAAGAATTGGGAGAAACTTTAAATTCAATATCTCCTATAGTGTCTTTCAGCGTTTCGTCCCCGTAAAGGGGGATAAACTGTTCTCCCAACTGTACGTTGGTGCGTTTGTTGTTGATATTAAGCATAACAGACGCTGCACCAAGAGTTACCAGTTCTTTAGTAAGGTCAGTGAGATTTGGTAAGTTTTCGTCCGTTACGGTTATGCAAACCATTGTACCGCCCGATAAGTGGCGGATAAAAATATTTCGTATTTTCCCCGTGTGAGTTTCTTCGTCGTAAGGAGGAACATTGTTGGTTTTCATATATTCTCTTATAATGCCGATAATTTCACTGCATATTTCTTTTTGAATAAGACAGGAGTTGCTGTCTACAAGGTTGTGGCTTCTTTGTGAATAAAAACCAATTCCGTCTTTTGTAACTGCAAACTGGCCTTTGTTTCTGTAGTGCTCCGTTTCAGGTGAGGGAATACAGGGCAAAACCTCCGTATCAATACCGCCTATTCGTTTTAAGCAGTCAGAAACGTGATTTGTTTTAAACTGCAGTTCATACCGGTAGTCGGCGTGTTGCATACTGCACCCTCCGCACTTGTAAAAAACAGAGCATTTTGGCTCTGTTCTGTGAGGACTTGGTTTTATTACCTCTATTAATTTTCCGTAAGCGTAATTTTTAAGTGCCTTTACTATATGAACTTTGACAGTTTCACCAAGGAGTGCATAGGGAACAAACACTGCCATATTTTCTATTCTGGCAACGCCCTCTCCCTGGGAGCCTGTCCCTGTTATTTCTGTTATAAACTGCTGATTTTTCTTCACCGTTATTTCTCCTTATTTAATGGGCATACATCTGCACAGATGTCGCAACCTAAAGTGTATGGGTTATGTTTTAATATTTCCTGCTGTTCTTTTGTGAGTTCCCCGTCCTTTTGTGTAAGGTATGAGGCGCATTTTTCTGCCTCAAGGCAAAATCCGTTTCCCAAAGCACCGCCAGGACATGCCTTTACGCATCTGTCACACTGTTGGCAGGTGGTATCAACAGGTTTGTCAGGCTCTATTTCCAAATCTGTAAGTACAAGACCGATGTTAAAGTAACTGCCAAGCCCCTCGGAATAAAGAAGATTGTTTTTTCCAAAATATCCAAGCCCCGCAAGGTAAGCTATGTGCTTTTCGGGAAGTGAGCCTGAGTCAACCAGAATTTTATGTCTTCCGGGCAGGTTTTCGCAGACACTCTTTAATTTTCCTTTAATGTAAGGGTGATAGTCGCCCCCTCTTGCATACCTTGCAACTGTTTTATCCTCTCCGTCGCGGTATTTAAAAAGGCATACGATTATTGATTTTGCATCTTTTAAATACAAATAAGGGTTTATGCGCTTGTTACAGTCGGGTTTTACAAAGGGCGTAAATCCCCTTTTTTGCAACAGGGGAACAAGTTCGTCATATATGCGAACAGGTGCGATACCGCATTTGTCCGCACCTGCATTTTTAAAAAGAGAAAGAATTTGTTGTTTTGTCATAGGTCGAGCAAATCTCCGTTTCTCATATCAATATAGTAAACTTTGCCGTTACCTGTTATTTTCCAGACAGGAGTTGCGGTTTTTGTCTGTATTTCGTTATCTCTGCTTCCTGCTATATATCCCTGTTCTACCGACTGGATTTTAAAGGTGTCGTTAAATTTCATTTCCGATGCAAAGGTGATAAGCGCTTCGGGGCAGGTGATAACAGAGGAGTATCCGCAGTTTTCAAAACTGTCTGCAACCCAGTTTGACATAGTAATTGTAACTGCACCGTCTGTTAATTCTGCAGTAATTGTGCAGTCGTATAAAAGCATATTTTCATAAACTGCCGTGAAAAACAGCGTGCTTTCCTTTTGTGTCAACTGGTATTTGTAGCCGTAAAGTGCACCTGTCTTTTTGATTTTGTTTTTTACGTCTTTTATTGTGTCCGTGCCAGACTGCCCTTTATATACAAGGGTTTTGCCGTCAAAGGTTGTGTCTTTGGGATTAAAATAGTCAAAACCGTTATTTTTGGCGTTTTCCCACAATACCAAAGAAAAGTCGTGGCAGTTAATATGCCTGTTAGTGATGTTAAAAGCAGGAAGTTCAGGGGTTTTTTTGGAAATAAGTGCCTTGTCTATTTCAATATTGTTGTTTTTAAGCGCCATAACGGTATTGTTTAAGGTTTCCTCCGTAAGGGTAACCGTAGATACGTTGTTGTTAATATAAACTCTTAACAAAAACAGATTTACCAGTACAAAAACGCATATTAAAATTGATTTAACTCTGCTCCATTCCATAGGCTTCTCCTTTTATCTGGGAACTGCTGTTTTGCCGTTATACTTAATACACCATCTTGTTTTATAAGTTCCCTCGTTTTCAACATAATAGCATTTTAAAATGTCTTCAACTGTTATCGCTTCATTTCCTTTATAGGTTTCGCAAAAACTGTCTATTGTACTAAGTACAGGCTTTGGCGCTGTCTGCAGAGGTGACGCCGACAGGCTTTGCAATACCATTTTAAATGACTTGATGTACCCGTTTTCAAACTGTGCAGTTAAAGTGTAGTTTTCCGTTTCATTGTTTTTGTTGTAAATAACGGGAAGACTGTTAAAATACCTTGTAAAGTTTGCGGTGTAAGAAAAAACAGGCGTGTCGTTTAAGGGTGAACGGAGTTTTAATATTACCGTGTCCTCAAGGTCTGCCGCCGAAATTACCTTTTTTGCCATTTCCAGAACCTCGTTTACAATTTGGGAGGGCTGTGCTTTGGTATCTGCTACTTTAATTCCCTTGTCTGTTGCAATGGCGTTATATTCTACCGTTCCGTCAGGGGACACTTTAACTGTAGCACTGTTTTCTACGTAAGTTACTACTCCGTCCTGACTTACGGTTTTTCTTATCTGGCTTGGCTTGTAGCCAAATGCACCTAAAATTTCGTCTGCCCGTTTAGACAGGTTTTCCCTATCGGCAAACACGTTTTTAACCTCAAGGTCCGAAACGGGAATGTTGTCCATAGAAAGTAAAACGTCGGGGTTAAAGGTTATTAGTTGCTGTCCCCAGCCTTCCTGCTGTGAGTCCTTGTCAAGACGAAGTTCAAAAGCAAAGGAGTGGTCGTTTTTCTGCCCTTCGGTATGTTGCTTTATAAACTCTGTTAACTGCTCGTTGTGTCCCTGCAAGGTGTACCGCACACCGTAATCATCATCTGTGTTTTTAAAACAAACGTAAGTGCAGTTAAGTACAAGTTCGGGATAAATTACAATACTGTCGGCTTTTGAAATTTTACTTAATTCGGAAAGGGGCTGACCGAAAATGTCTCCCACATTTTTGCCGTCAGTTTCAAAACCAAGATTAATGTATATTGATTTTGTACGGAGCATTGACTGCCATTGTGATACGGTTATGTTGTCGGAGGACAGCGCATTTCCTGATGCAATCTCCTCAATACAGGGTACAATAAGAGAAAGGGCTGAGTGAAAAGTTTCTGTCCCGTCATAACTTACAATTCGTG
>CALDNB010000040.1 GCA_937914775.1 uncultured Clostridia bacterium | reverse complement strand
TTTGGGTACCGCTTATTTCGGTGACGGTATAGACAAAGATAACGCCTTTTTAATGATGGACAAATTCCGTGAAATGGGGGGAACTCACATTGACACTGCAAGACTTTATGCAGAGGGTATTGCAGAGGAAATTGTGGGTGAATGGGTACAGTCAAGAAATGCAAAAGAAATGATTGTTTCCACTAAAGGCGGTTACTATGATATGGATTGTGTTGAAAAACCACGTCTTGGCAAGTCGGACATAACCTTTGATTTGGAACAAAGTCTTAAGGCGTTAAAAACAGATGCCATAGAATTCTACTGGCTTCACAGAGACGATGAAACAACCCCTGTTGAAGAAATAGTGAATATGATGAACGGCTTTGTTAAATCAGGTAAAATTCTCAAATTTGGTGCATCAAACTGGACTGCAAAAAGAATTGATGCGGCAAACAAGTATGCCGAAAAAAATGGCCTTATGGGTTTTTCTGCAAGTCAGATACGTTTTAATCCTGCATATTGTCTTGGGGAAAGAACAGGGCTTGTGGGAATGGACAATAATGAATTTTTGTTTTATAAGAAAAACAAAATGCCTGTTGTTGCCTATTCTTCCCAGGCAAAGGGTTTCTTTTCAAAATTAGCAGAACAGGGTGAAAGTGCACTTTCAGACAAGGCAAAAAAACGTTATTTGTGTCAGGAAAATATAAACAGAACAGAAGTTTTAAAAAGACTTTCGCAAAAATACAATGTTAGTATTGCAGCGATTATTTGCGGTGCTTTTTCAAGTTTCCAAGTTCCCGAAGTTTTTCCCGTAATCGGCGGCAGCCGCCTTGAACAGATTGAGCAGTCGCTTACAGGCGCAGACGTAAAGATTGAAAAAGCAGAACTTGTCGAAATATTTAAAATGGATATATAAAAAATGACCCTTGGCTTAAAGCCAAGGGTCTGCTTTTTTTATTCCGCAAGTTTTTCTGCTAATCTGTTTACTACTGTTGCTACCTCTGCTCTTGTTGCAAAACTCTGTGGATTAAAGTTTCTGTTTTCGTCACCTGACATAATGCCTTCGTTGAAACAATACATTATTGATGCCCTTGACCAGCCTGAAATATTGCCCGAATCTTTAAAAGGAAGAGTAGATGTCCAGGCACCGTCAGGCCCTTTACCTTTGTAGTTTATGTACCTGAAAATCATAGCAGCAATCTGCTCTCTTGTTACTTTGTCATCGGGAGCAAAGGAAGTGTCGGTGATACCATTTATTATTTTATTACTTGCTGCCCATCTTACTGCTTCGCCGTACCATTCGCCGTGA
>CALDNB010000039.1 GCA_937914775.1 uncultured Clostridia bacterium | reverse complement strand
AACCTGCTGCATCAGCGTTTCCTGCGATGAAAGCAACACCCGAAGCTTCTGCCGCTTCAACAGACGCTGTCATTGCGTCGCCGCGGTATGTACGATACTGGTCCATAGCGCGGAACGTTTGGTCGTACTGAGTGTAGGGTATGGGAGCGTTCAGGACCTCGGGATCGCAGTAGTCGAACTTAACGTCAGCGATAACAATTTCGTTACCGTCGTTTGTTACGATCTTCACCTGCAATGTGTTAAGGCCTGCTGCAAGAGTTTTACCTGCGAGGGGAATTCTGTAGTCGAAACCTGTTTTGGTATTCGGCGCCAATTCAATACCCATGCTGACAAAAGTCTGTGTCATACTTTCAACAGCGTAAACTTCGCTACGGTCTGTAATGCCTTCTTCGGGAATCTGTTCCCAGCCGGCACCTGCAAGGTTGAACCAATACGACGCAACACCGGACACTGTAAAGCACCAGCCCTTAATGTAGATGCTGTCAGAAGTATTGAATACCTTGTAATCTTCGCCTGTAACGTAGGGGTCATCACCGGTGTTGCTCGAACCGTTGCTGCCTGCAAGAAGACCCGTATCAAAGTCAAAAAAATACGCTTCATCTGCAGCGAACGTCGAAAGCGACAGTCCCGATACTACAAGCATCACAGACAAAAGAATTGAGATAAGCTTTTTCATTAATTTTTCCTCCTTTTTTTATTTTTTCAGCTTATGCTATAGTCATTATAACAAAGGGTTTTTTATTTGTCAATAGTATATAATAAAAAAAACTGAAATTTACAATTTGATTTTTGTTATTTTTGACAATCTTATGTTACTTTTTAGAGATATTAACACATCGCTTATCTTTTTAATGTATATTGACAGTTTTCGTCATTCTAAATTGAAATTACTATATGTGCACCTATACCGTTTTCTGTAGTGCGCCAATTTTTTCTTTAAAACTATAATAACATTTTTATGTACGATTTAGATGCAGTGAGTCCATCAGATTCAAAACAACGCCAAACGGTACCACAGTCTGCTTTTGTTACCGTTGCATTCAAACGCAGCAAAAAACAGACGGAGGTTAGTCCGTCTGTTTAACAGTATTACTTATTTATTTTCGGAATTTGCTCTTTCAAGCCAGATAAGTCCTATATCGAAAGCATCGTAAAGGCCCTGTTTTTCACCCTGGCGGTACATTTTTTCATCCGCAGGCGCATTGGGGTCCGTGCTTATAACCTGAACGATGACTCTGTCGGGAACGGACGTACCTTCGACCGTTTTATTCGTCAATATAATAAGGAAGAGAACATATTTATCGTCCATACTGCCGTAACAGATAGCATTTTTTTCACGCACGAGGGGCTTTCCCTTGTACATTAAATACTTTCCGTTAAGAAGTGCCTTTTCAGACATATTACTATTTCTCCTTTATTTCTTTATTTTTGCCATATGTTATTCTAGATTGTTTTGATTCAAAAAGAAAGAATATGATAAATTAAAACAAAAGATTGAAAGTATTAGAGCAAGCGCAGATGGATCGGTGGATTTGTTGATTGCGTATGATATTATTCGATATCTCACGCCAGAGTGTATTATGGACTTTCAAAGAATTTATCCAAATGTATCATTTTCATTTCAAGAGCATCCAGATCGTGAAGTAGAAAAATTGTTAATAGAGAAAAAAGGGAATGTAGCCTTGTCAATAGGACCATTTGCGGGAGAGTGCTTTGATATTGTCAGTTTAAAGAAATGTAGTTTGGGCTTGTTAGTGTACAACGAACACCCATTAGCAGAAAGAACGCAGGTGACAATCGAAGATTTAATTGATGAAAAACTGTATTTGGAAAATAGCAGTTTTAAACTGAATGAGTTTATACAGAGTAGGTGCTGGAACAAGGGGTTTGAACCAAACATTGTATTCGAAACGAATGGGTTTGATCTTTGCTATAAGATGTGTCGTATGAAACGCGGAATTTCAATTACCGTAGATTTCATCCATGAAGATATGA
>CALDNB010000038.1 GCA_937914775.1 uncultured Clostridia bacterium | reverse complement strand
GCTGAGGTTTCTTCTTACAACTTGTACTTTTTGGCTGCTGTTTCCCTCAATGCAATAAACATAATTATTATCAGGGTCGTAGGCAAGAACTAAACCTGTATGCTCATCTCCTTGGAAAAAGACATCGCCTGCTTTTGGGGTATAACTTCCGTTATTGGTATGTAATTTCCCTTTTTTGCTATACAAATCCCGTCCTCCCCAACATCCCTCATATTTGGGAATAACACTTGTCAATACACCTGCTTGATTAGCCACCCAAGATACAAAGGTTGCACACCAGGGATAATCATTACCAGACACATGGCGTTTGTAAAACCAATCGCCATATTTTGTTGAATTATTACCTTTTTCACAGTAACCGTTTTGGCTTAGTGCAATTTTAAGAATCGCATCAACATTAGGGTCATCGCTCAGTTTTAGAAAATCGTAACCTACACCGTTATTATTTGGCAAAATAGAAACGTAAGTTGTTCCGTCTTCTATAAATGTTCCCTTGCCATCTCCTGGACGTATTTCTCCATTAAAAGTTTGGTCTCCGCCAGACATAGTTACTGCAGCTGCTCCCTTCTCGTCATTCCAGATAACATCGCCATATACTTCCACTAAAGGACGCAAAGGTACAAAAATTGGGTTTTTCGCAATCTCGGTGTCGGTGATTGAAGAAAGTCGTGTTATTGCTTGTTCAACAGTTAAATTATTTTTTTTAGCGTAATTGCGAACATATTGTTTTACATTTTCTGATGATGTACCGCCATTATATCCCAGGTTGCAAATATTCTCATAAAAATCTTCATAATCCTGACTGGTTATTATTTGGTCCAACAACTTATCATCCTGTTCTCGTTGTTCAAAATATGGTTTCATTGCTTCATCCGCTATCTTATTAGGGTCCCATTTGTTTTGAGGATTAAATGTTGGTCCATTTGGTGAAATTCCCCACGGGTCACCTGCAAATGCAACTAAATCCCCTGTTGGTGCGTTTTTGCCGGAATATAAAGTGGTTTCATAAGCCCCGGGAGTTGCTCTCCCGAAAGGTTTCATTAATTCCCGAGGGTCTTTTCCCGGACGGTAAGGCAATTTAATCTCCTGACTGTTGTCTTTTCCCGGACGGTAAGGCAATTTAACCATAGGGCCGTTGTCTTTTTCCTTAGGACGAAGTATTTTCCCCAAGTGTTCATGAACAGCACCGTCGGTTTTGGGTCCTAATTTGCCATCAACAATCAGCGCTTTCCCCAAACGGTCAGTAATTCCGTTTTTATTAAGTTGTTTTTGCATATTCATAACATCGGCTTTTGGGATACCGCTCTGGAAATACTTTTCGGCTGCAACTTTGGTTTTATCACCAAGAATTGCATCCTCTTTCAGTTTTTTACCTTGTAAATCGGTATAACCTGCCGTGTTTAAGAGCCGCTGTGTTTTTAATGTGTCTTCGCTGCTCAATTTTAGATTTCTGTTTTTTGCATCATTTTCAAGTCTTGTGTAAACATCAGAAATAGATTTTGTCAATTCCCGGGCGCCGTCCAAGGTGCCTGTTCCTGATTTAATCTTATCTTCTGTTATTGGTTTTGTCAAGTAATTTTTCATACTTATACCTCCTGATTTTAATTTTTTTAGGTTGGCCAACCTATAATTATATTATAATCTTTCAAATGCGACAGTGCGCGACAACTTTTTTACTCAAATGGGTAATTTTATTGTTATCTGTTAATTGATGGAACTTTTCTTCCCTCAGGCATACGACACGGTGCGACAGCGGTTTCACACCAAAGGCAATAATTCATTTCTATTATATTTGCATTTTTCAAACAGTTGTGTTATTATAGTAACAGAAAAGAGATGATAATATGAACGTATCAAAATTATTCGAAAAAAAAGACATTGTGGTATCCTTTGAAATATTTCCGCCAAAGCCCACTTCGCCTATAAGCACAGTGTATGACACCCTTGACGCTTTAGGGGACTTAAACCCCCATTACATAAGCGTTACTTACGGTGCAGGTGGTACGGAAAAGGAAAATTCCACAGTAACAATAGCAAAATATATAAAAAATACATTACTTATTGAGCCTCTTGCTCACCTTACCTGCCTTGGAACAACTAAGGAAGAAATAAAATCAACTTTAGAAAGTCTAGAGCAAAACGGAATTAAAAATATCCTTGCCTTAAGGGGAGACCGTTCAGAGTTTAACAACAAGCCCGGGGACTTTAAATACGCCTCGGAACTTATTTCATTTATTAAATCGTCAGGGGATTTTAACGTGGTGGCAGGTTGCTATCCTGAAAAGCACCCCGAAGCACCTACTTTAGAGCAGGATATAATTAACCTTAAAAACAAGGTGGACTGCGGTGCAAGTCACTTGATAACCCAACTTTTCTTTGATAACGAAAGATTTTACGATTTTATGGATAAAACGGCTAAAGCAGGAATTAATGTTCCCGTTGACGTGGGCATTATGCCACTTACCAACATAAAACAGGCGCAGAAAATGACATCACTTATGGGTGTTAACGTACCCAAAAAACACCTTAAAATGCTTGAAAAATTTGGTGACAATCCTCTTGCAATGCGTGAAGCAGGTATTGTCTTTGCAATGGAGCAGATTGTTGACTTAATTGCAAACGGAGTAAAGGGAATACATATTTATACTATGAATAACCCCTATGTTGCAAGACGAATTATGCTTTATCTTCACAATATTTTTTCAATGTAAGGAGAAGCAATGAACATTAATATTAACGAATGTTTAAGGTATCTGGGCTGCAAAGAAAAGGACGAGGAAACGGTTAGCCAGATTAACCGCTGTATAGAAGAAATAAAAGAAAAATCACAGCCAAAATTTACTTATAAAATACTGCCCATAGAAGTTACGGAAACTTCCGTCAACATAAAAGACACAAAGGTTAGTTTTAAAAGCAAAAACCTTGCAAATCTTTTATCCGGTTGTGACAAATGTGTGATTTTAGCAGCAACTATGGGTGTGTGGGCAGACAAAATGCTTTCTTATTATCAAAAAACAGATATGAGTTACGCCTTGGTGTTTGATGCCACTTTAAGCGAGGCAACAGAAAGTATCTGTAATATGGCAGAAGAGCAACTGAAAAGTGAGGGATATATGCTTACTCCCCGTTTCAGTCCGGGATACGGCGACCTTTCCATAATGCACCAGAAAGATTTTTTAACCTTGTCCGATGCTTATAAAACTATCGGACTAACCTGTACAGATAGTATGTTACTTACACCAACAAAGTCGGTTACCGCAATAATTGGAATTAATTGACAACTATCGTTGTCGTGAATTGAAAATAACAATTTTCATGAATTGAGCCGATGGCTCGTGAATTGCACTTTCGTGCATTAAGGAAGAAAACCGCCAGCGGTTTTCAACCAAAATGAAATTCTCTGAATTTCAATTCATGGAGCGACAGCGAGAATTCATGGCGTAGCCAATTCATGCCAAAGGCAATTCATTAAAAAAGGAAAACATCAAACGATGTTTTCCTTTTATTTTTACGTTCTGGGCAATTTTTACAACCCTTTTATTTAATTTCTGTACTCCATTCCTTATCCCACGGATAATACATCTTAAGTACCTGTCCGCCGCGTTTTGCAGACTCTTCTGCGTAAATTCCCGGCAATGTCATTCTAAGACCGTCTTTTAAACTTACCGGAGCAGGGTCTCCGTTTTTAATTGCTTTGTAGAAATAATCAAGCATAGCGTAGTCCATACCGCCGTGACCTTTTGCCTTTTCAAGGTGTGCATAAGCAGGAGGCATAAATTCTCCGCCGATTTCTTTTAATTCTGTGTCAAGTTCGTTCATAGAATTGTATCTAATAACGGGCTTATCCATTCTGTCTATTCTTTCCATATAACCCTCGGTACCGAAAACTCTGTAGTTGTGGTGACCGATTTTCGCACGGCATCTGCCGTTTCTCATAAGTCGAACAACACCACCTGACTCAGTCTGGTATTGTGCACACATCATATCGTCTTTCTTAGTATCTGACACATAATCGTCAGCGTGAGCACCTGTACCGAAGCAGGAAACTGTTCTTAAGTCCTCTTCTAAAATAGTAAGAAGCGGTCCTAATGAGTGAGTTGAGTATCTTATGGGAATTAAAAGTTTTCTCCAGTCACCGTTTTCGTTCAAGTGCAAAGTCATATCGCTGCCGGGCAGACTCCAGTGTATGTATTCTGCTTCCATATAGTAAGGTTTACCAAGCAAACCCTTTTTATAGAAGTCCTGCAGTAGAAAACTGAATTTCTGGTAGTTTGGGTTTGCTCCCGTTGAAATCATAGCAGTAGAATTTTCTGCCGCTTTCCAAAGAATTTCAGCCTCTTTTAAGTTTGCAACATTTGGAATGTCTGATAAAACATTAATATTTTTACGAAGTGCCTTTGCGCAGAATTCAGCGTGAATGTCGGCACCTGTTTCAACAATTACAACGTCAAGATTTGCTTTGTCAAGCATTTCTTCGTAATCCTCATAAAACTGGGCATTTGGGAACTGCTCAGAAAGTGACGGACCTGCAGTCCATATTTCACCTGTTGCATCAGGCACCCATTCCTTGTCAAACCAGTTTTTAGGTAAAATATCACAGGCAGCGGCAATTTCAACGTAATCAAAACCCTCTGCAGAAAGTTTAAGCATTGCTCTGCCTCTGTGTCCAAGACCTACTACACCAACACGAATTTTATCCATTAATTTTCACCCTTTTTTATAAATTTACTCCACATCGGAGCTGTAATCAAACAAAATACTCCCGCAAGGGAAAGCATAATAACCCAAAAAACAATAGTTGTGTTCCAGCCGTATTTTTGTGCCAGTACACCAAAAATAATATTGGCAAAAACTATACCGAAGGATGCGGCGCCGTTTAACATTGCCGCCACAGCACCTGTCATATTATACTTTGCAAAATAAGACGGTATAATTATATTTACAAACTGTGCTCCTGCATACACAAGGGTAGTAATAACCGTAAGCAAAATTACAGATACGGAAATGGGTATCTTTCCAATCATCAAAAGAAGCATCGTAAATGGCACCGCCAGAAGACAAACCAGACCAAACCCTGCGGTGGCATTTTTTAAAACCTTGCTCCTTATAAAGTTGGAAATAAACACACCTGATAAGTTTACTATCAGAAGAACTGTTGTTAAAACACTTGCAAAACCTGCCGTTACGCCATAACTGTCAACAATCATTGTGGGCACCCACGCTTTAACACCGTTGTCCATAGCGCTTCTCAAAAATGCAGGTATTAAAAGTATTATAATACCGCTGGACAAAAGAAGTTTCCAGGAAATCTTTTGCTTTTCTTTTGTATTTGCTTTTATATAACCTTGTTCACGATTTATTAATTTGATTTCGCGAAGTTGCGGAGATAGTTTTTTGTATGTGGCTCCCCACATAACTGCACTTAATACAAGCATTACCGCACTTACAAGGAACAATGTTCTCCATACAGACACGCTTAACACAACTGCTGCCATAAGGTAATTTATAACTGCACCCACACAGTAGGAAAAGGCAATGGCTGTAAGGGCTTTTTTTCTGTGGTCAGGAAGCATATACTCTGCTATTACACGAAGTATTGCAGGCCATATACCAAACTGGATAAGACCGCAAAGGCTCCATATTACAAGCATTGCGGTAAAGGATTTTGCCACCACCATACCGATTAACGCCGCAATAGTACCAAACAAAGTAACATACACAAGTTTTACGGGAGAAACCCTGTCAACAAGCCCTACTCCTGCAATTTGTCCTATTCCGTAAAGAAGATAAAATCCTGCATTTACAACACCTGCAGAAGATTTTGTAAAAGTTCCCTCTGCAATAATAGAAGCAATGGAAGCGGAATAGGCATTTTTGGTCATAGATATTAAAGAATATACGATAAATGCCATTATAAAAATTATCTGACTGGCACTTTCATTGGAAAAATCTCTTTTTAAAATGTTTTTTATTCGCATATTAATACGGCAAATAAAAGCCTTTTTGCCACCTCTTTAATTAATTTATTTACTGTATAAATAATTGTGCTATATTAAACATCTAAATTATATACTACTATTATAAAATAATCAAGCATTTTTTCATTTTGTATGGACAAATTATAAATTTTAGTGTATAATGTATATAATAAATCACGAAAGAAGAGTGAAAATTATGAGTAAACTATTTGTAATGGACCATCCCCTTATAAAACATAAAATCACAATGCTTCGTTCCAAAGAAACTTCTGTTAAAGATTTCCGTGAACTTGCTTACGAAATCTCTTTGCTTATGGGCTACGAAGCAACAAAAGATTTGACTTTGGAAGAAATTGACGTGGAAACTCCCTTGGTTAAAACAAAAGGATACGCAATAGAAAAACAGGTGGCAATAGTTCCCATTCTTCGTGCAGGTCTTGGTATGGTTGACGCTTTCACAAGCCTTATTCCTGCTGCAAAAGTAGGACATATCGGTTTATACAGAGACCACGAAACCTTACAGCCTGTTGAGTACTACTGCAAACTGCCTACTGATATTGAAAAAAGACAGGTTTTAGTAACTGACCCTATGCTTGCAACAGGCGGAAGCGCTGCTGCGGCTATCCAGTTTATTAAAGACAGAGGGGCAAAGAAAATTAAACTTGTTTGCTTAATAGGTGCTCCTGAGGGTATTAAAGCAGTACAAGATGCCCACCCCGACGTTGACATCTACGTTGGTGCTTTAGACGAAAAATTAAACGAAAACGGTTATATTGTTCCCGGTCTTGGCGACGCAGGTGACAGACTGTTCGGTACTTTATAAAAATACTAAAAAGGTGTTGGTTTTCAACACCTTTTATACTTTTCCACAGGTGGTGACTTTCTACTTGAAAACAGCAGTAATAGACGTAGGCGGAGGTTTCCGCGGCGTCTTCGGTACAGGTGTTCTTGATGCCTGTCTTGAAACAAATATTGATTTTGACTGTTGTATAGGTGTTTCTGCAGGAAGCGGAAATCTTGTATCTTACCTTACAAAGAAAATTAAAAGAAGTTACAGATACTATATAAAATACGGTCTTACAAAAGAAAATACAAGTATTTCTAACTTTATAAAAACGGGTAACTACGTAAATTTAGACTATGTTTACGGCACAGTTGCCAAAAAGAACGGCCCTTGTCCTTTGGATTATGACGCCCTTACTAATTCCCGACAGAAGTTTACGGTAGTGGCAACAAATGCAAAAACAGGTGAGCCTCATTATTTTGACAAATCAGATATGTCTTATGACAATTACGATATACTAAAGGCGTCTTCTGCTTTGCCTATGGTATGTAAACCGTACCTTATAGACGGTGTGGCGTACTATGACGGAGGAATTTCCGACCCTATTCCCTTTGAAAAAGCCTTTTCTTATGGTTGTGACAAGGTTGTGGTAATACTGACACGGCCAAAAGACTATGTCCGTACACCGAAAAAGGACTTTTTACCCGCCCTTAGCATTAAAAAATTATATCCAAAATAAATTTAAGGATTTCTTTCAGGTTACTATTACGGAAATGATGGACGAAGAGTTTC
>CALDNB010000037.1 GCA_937914775.1 uncultured Clostridia bacterium | reverse complement strand
TATTTTGATGCGTATGTCCATGTGTATGGGTATGTTCCCCGTTATGAATATGACTATGTCCATGCATAATTTCTTCCTCATGCTCATGTTCTTCCACATGGGTATGTTCAATTATGCTGCCATCTTCCAACACATGTATATGTGTTTTGATAAGATCTGCCATCTTTTCATCCGCCTTTCCTTCAGATTACCATACTTATAGGTTCAAAACTCTGTAAATGTATATCTTTGATGAATACCTGCTGTATATATATCAAATACAATGGTTCCATCTTCTTTTATCTGTTTTTCGTATCGGAATTCTTTCCCTTTAAATTTATCCTGAATATAAATTTCAGGGTCATCACATTGAATTTCTTCAAAAATTCCACCTCCGTAAAAATACGCTCAAAATCGCCCTGTATTTAATTTTTGTTGTTTTTCGCAAAATCACATTAATTGTATTGTGTTTGTTTGACACAACTAAATTTAAAAGGCGACTTTTTCTCTACTTTTGTAAAATTTCCATTATTCTGTCAAACTCATCGTTTGAATAATATTCAATTTCAATTTTACCTTTGCCTCCTGAGTGACGGATTTTTACTCGTGTGCCCATTGACTTTGAAATATTGTCCTCAAGTTCTGCAATATAGTGAACAAGGTCGGGGTTTGGCTTTACAATTCTTCGTGCAGGTTTAAGTTTTAACCTTACTAAAGACTCTGTTTCCCTTACGCTTAAGCCTTTTTTGTAAACTGTCATAGCCACTAATGACCTGTCCTCCTGAGTTTCAAGGGCAAGTATAACCTTTGCGTGGCCTTCTGAAATTTTTCCTTCCTTTAATAAATCAAGAACGTCATCAGGAAGATTTAAAAGACGAAGAGAGTTTGCAACGGCACTTCTGCTTTTGCCTATTCTTTCGCTTATCTGCTCCTGAGTAAGGTCAAAGGTTGTCATAAGTGTTTTGTAACCCAACGCTTCATCTACGGGGTTTAAATCTTCACGCTGCAAGTTTTCAATCAAGGCTACTTCCATAACTTTGTCATAGGTGTAGTCTTGAATAATTGCAGGAATTTCTTTAAGTCCCGCCTTTTTTGCGGCGCGCCATCTGCGTTCCCCTGCAACTATCATATATGTACCGTCTTTAGGTACAACAATGATTGGCTGAATAATGCCGTTTGCCTTAATGGAGTCTGATAGCGCCTCCATTTTTTCTTCGTCAAAATGACGTCTTGGCTGTTCGGCGTTTGGTTGTACGTCTATAATCTTTAAATTAACGACGCTGTTTTTTGTCTGTAGGTTTTCTGTGATGTCAGAGAATAATGCGGCTGTACCTTTGCCTAATCCGCCTTTTTTAGCCATACAATCATCTCCGTTTCTTATTGTTTTTTATAATTTCTTTTGCCAGTTCTCTGTAGCATTTAGCACCTGTTGAAGAACTGTCGTGGTATATTACGGGCACACCGAAACTTGGTGCTTCGGATAACCTTACATTTCTTGGAATTACAGTTTTAAATACTTTTTTGGGCATTACAAGTTTAACCTGTTCAACAACATCTACAGATAAATTTGTTCTTATATCAAACATTGTAAGCAGTGCGCCCTCAATGTCCAAATCGGGATTAAGTCCCATTCTTACAGATTTAATTGTTTTTGTAAGTTCTGCAAGGCCCTCTAATGCGTAGTATTCGCACTGAATAGGAATTAATACTGTGTTTGCTGCAGTAAATGCATTAACTGTCAACAATGTAAGTGACGGAGGACAGTCTATAATAATAAAATCATAAACTTCGCCCAGTTCCTTAATTGCTTCCTTTAATATATATTCACGCTTGTCCTTGTCAACAAGTTCAACCTCTGCGCCTGACAAATCAATATTTGAGGGACACAGGTCAAGGTTTTTCCAACTTGTTTTAACAATAACGTCTGTAAACTTCTTGCCGTTAATCAGTACGTCGTATACAGAGTTTTCCACACTGTTTTTGTCTATACCAAGACCGCTTGTTGTGTTGCCCTGAGGGTCACTGTCAATAACAAGCACCTTTTTCCCTGCTTCTGCAAGACAAGCGGACAAGTTTACTGAAGTGGTTGTTTTGCCAACGCCGCCTTTTTGGTTTGCAATTGCTATTGTTTTCATAATTTCACCTGCCTTTATAATATTATACACCGAACACAGACTAATTTCAATAGATTTTACATAAATAAAAAAATAATGTTCCACGTGGAACATTATTTTAAATATTTCGACATTGTTCCACGTGGAACAATTAATAGTACCCGTAAAAACCTCTAACAGAAACATCTCCTGAACTAATTATAATATCACCGTTGTCTGTTGCAACAATCAACGCTCCTGATTCATCAATGCCTTTGCATCTGCCTTTAATTTCTTCACCGTTTACAGTTGCTATAATGTCTTTGCCGATATTAACACAAAGGTCTGCAAATTCTTTTGGAACCGTGTATCCATTTGAAATCAGTTTGTTAAAATTGTTTGCAACCTTATATATAATTTCGTTTCTGTCATAGTCTTTGCCTGTTTCTGCTTTTAAAGATGTTGCAATAAGTTCTATTTCTTTTGGAAACTGTGTATCGTTAACATTGATACCTGCACCACATACTGCAACGTCTGCTTTTGCTTCACACAGTATTCCGCAAAGTTTCTTTTTATTATATACAATATCGTTTGGCCATTTAATCTTTACGTCAAGCACTGATATTTCTTTAATAGTGTTACATACCGCTACGCCAAATATTAGGGGAATTTTAATCAGTTCCTGGGGAGATATATCATTATTTACTGCAATACTCATGGCAATTGAATTTTTATTTGATACCCAAGCCTTGCCTGTTCTGCCTTTCCCTTTTGTTTGTGTTTTAGCAACTACAATATCCCCTGTATTCAGTTTGCTTGATAAAACGTAACTGTTTGTTGACTCGGTTTGTTCAAGCAATATAACGTTACCGTTATAGTTAAGCCCTTTTTTAATAGTATCTGCATTCATAGTTTTATTCCTTAAAATGAATTTTAGCAATTTCAGATGCTTCTTTCGCGTCTTTTGCATAGTAGTCTGCACCAATCTGGTCTGCATACTGTCTGTTAAGTACTGCACCGCCAACCATTATTTTAGTGTCGGGACAATGCTCTTTAATAAAAGAAATTGTTTCTTCCATAGATTTTACTGTTGTTGTCATAAGAGCGCTTAAGCCAAGCAAAGTTGCATTATTTTCTTTAATTGCATCTAGTATTGTGGTTTTATCAACATCTCTGCCAAGGTCTATAATTTTATACCCGTAGTTTTCCAAAATCACTTTTACGATGTTTTTGCCGATGTCGTGAATATCACCTTTAACAGTAGCAATAACGATTGTGCCTTTGTTAAGGGTGCTATTTGATTCCATCGTCGCTTTAATACACTTAAAAGCCTCCTGAACAGTTTCTGCACTTCTTATAAGTTGGGGTAAAAACACTTCGCCTTTTTCGTATTTTGTACCAACAACGTCAAGGGCAGGTATTAAGTGATTGTCAACTATGTCAAGCCCTGTATTATCCACTAACAGTTTTACTGTTTCGGCATAAGCGCTGTCTTTGAAACCGCCGATAACAATGTCTTTTAAGGACATTTCTGAAGTTGTCTGTTGCTCGTGTTTTTCTGCTGAATAACGGTTTATAAACTGTTCGCAGTTACTGTCAATATTTTTAATTACGTTGTGCGCGTAAATTCTGCTTGTCATACCCTCAGAATTGGGGTTGATAATTGCAAAATCAAGTCCTGCAAGTAGTGCCTGTGCTAAAAACGTTTCGTTTATAATGTCACGTCTTGGCAGACCGAATGATATATTTGAAACACCAAGAACTGTTTTTACACCCAGGGTTTCTTTTACCATAGTAATTGCTTTTAGGGTTTCGGCTGCTTCTTTTTGCTGGGCAGATACGGTAAGGGTTAAGCAGTCAACAATAATGTCAGTTTTGGGGATGCCTAAAGCGGTTGCCTTTTTTACAACTTTTTTTGCTATTTCAACACGTTTTTCTGCGGTGTCGGGAATTCCGTTTTCGTCGAGAGAAAGCACTACAACTGCCGCACCGTATTTTTTAACCAGAGGCAAAATACTGTCCATTGATTTTTTCTCACCGTTTACTGAGTTCACTATTGCTTTGCCTGTGTAAGTGCGTAGTGCAGTTTCGATGGCTTTGGGGTTTGAACTGTCTACCTGTAAGGGCGTATCTGTAACAGAGGTGATTTCAGTTATAACCTCTTTTAAAACTTTTTCCTCGTCAATTTCAGGAAGCCCTGTATTTACATCTAAAACGTGAGCACCTGCATCAATCTGTGATACTGCCTGAGAAATAATGTAGTTGTAATCACCGTCAATAAGCGCCTGTTTAAGAAGTTTTTTACCAGTTGGGTTGATTCGTTCACCGATAATTAACGGCATATCTGCCACAACAGTTTTTGTGGCAGTACAAAGGGCGGTGATTTCAGGTTTTGTTATTGTCTTTTTTCTTTTGGTTGCAACAACCTGTTTTACTTTTTCAATGTATTGGGGTGTGGTTCCGCAACAACCACCCACTAATCCTACGCCCATATCAAGTAATTTTTCAATGTGCTTTGCAAAGGTGGAACTGTCTGTGTCATAAACAGTTTGTCCGTCAACGTCTTTTGGCATACCTGCGTTGGGACTTATGGACACGGGAACGGTTGAATATTTTAAAAACTCTTCAATAATGGGAGCCAGTTTGTCAGGTCCGATTGAACAGTTAACACCTACGGCATCTGCAAGAGGTGATAAAGTAAGTGCTGCCGCAGAGGGAAGACATCCTGTAAATGTACGTCCGTTTTCTTCAAAGGACATTGTGCAAATTATGGGAAGACTGCTGTTTTCACGAGCCGCAAGACAGGCGAGTTTTGCTTCTGTTAAGTCTGTCATGGTTTCTATAATTATAAGGTCTGCACCTGCCTCGACACCATATATAATCTGTTTTTTAAAGTATTGGTAAGCGTCTTCGTGAGAAAGTGTGCCCATAGGTTTTAGCATTTCGCCGAGAGGACCTATGTCTAATGCCACGTAAGCCTTGT
>CALDNB010000036.1 GCA_937914775.1 uncultured Clostridia bacterium | reverse complement strand
CCCATGGCTTTACACGGCCCTCTGGTACAGAAAATCCTTCCGGAAGATCGTCAAGTTCCTGAAAAGCATAGTCAACGTCAATCATTTTCTCAATTCTTTTACCTATTACTTCTCTGAAATCGTGTTCAATTTCTTTTTTAATAATAAGTACTGCCTTGTTAAATCCTGCCTCAACAGCATCGAAAACAGAGTAATCAATAATAACTTGTCCGTTTGGACCTAAGGGTTCAATTTGTTTTAAACCGCCAAATCTGCTTCCCATTCCTGCTGCAAGTACAGCAAGTGTTGTCTTATTTGTATCCATTTGGGTTATCCTCCTGCCATCTCCAAGTATCTTTGCACATATCTTCTAATGTATGTGTTGCAATAAAACCAAGTTCTTCTCTTGCTTTTGCGGGGTCTGCATAACATTCTGCTATGTCACCGGGGCGTCTTGGCGCAATCTTGTATTTAACAGTTTTGCCTGACGCCTTTTCAAAAGCCTTAACCATATCAAGTACTGAATAACCAGTACCTGTACCTAAATTATAAACTACAACCCCTGACTTCTTGGCAATTTTTTCCAAGGCTTTCAAGTGACCGTTTGCAAGGTCAACAACGTGAATGTAATCACGAACGCCTGTTCCGTCTTTAGTGTCATAGTCATTACCAAACACGCTTAAGCATTCAAGTTTTCCTACGGCAACCTGTGATACGTAAGGAATTAAGTTGTTTGGAATACCATTGGGGTCTTCGCCTATTTTGCCTGACTTATGTGCACCAACAGGGTTAAAGTATCTTAAAATTGCGATATCCCATTCATTGTCAGATTTGTATAAGTCTTTTAAAATGTACTCAATCATTAATTTTGTCTGTCCGTAAGGGTTGGTAGCAGACAAAGGAAAATCCTCTTTAATCGGTACTGTGTGAGGGTCGCCATACACTGTTGCAGAAGAACTGAAAACAAGTTTCTTACAGCCGTGTTTAGACATAATGTCACATAAATTTAGTGTACCTGTAATGTTATTATGATAGTATCTTAAAGGAATAGCGCAGGATTCACCAACTGCTTTTAATCCCGCAAAGTGAATAACCGCATCAAATTTCTCTTTATTAAATACTTCGTTTACATCATCATAATCCAGTAAATCAACCTTATAGAAGTTAAAATCTTTACCTGTAATTTCCTTAACTCTTTTTAAAGACTCTTCACAACTATTGTCAAGATTGTCTAAAACTGCAATCTCATACCCTGCCTCCAAAAGCAAAACGCAGGTGTGACTGCCAATATAACCGGCGCCTCCGGTTACCAAAATTCTCATTTGTGCCGCCTCCAATTATTCTTCAGTTTTTTCTGCCGCTTTCTCAGGTTGATTGTCAATTCCTACAACACAAACGTCAACTGCAGTTACGTTAAGACTTGTCATATTCTCAACTGCTTCTTTAACGTTTTGCTGAACTTTCCAGGCAACTTCCTGAATTTTACAGCCGTATTTTACAATAATTGATACAATAATTTTTACATCATTGCCTTCAATCGATGACTTAACACCTTTAGAATATGTTTTTTTGCCCATTAGTTCGGCAATACCACTTGAAAATGAAGATGCCATACCGCAAACGCCCTCAATTTCCATTGAAGCAACACTTGATACAACGGCAATAACTTCATCTGAAATCTGCACGTTACCGTTATTTGGTACTTCATTTATCTTTTCAGCCATACTAACGCCTCCTAATATTTTTCTATATTGTTAGTTTATCACAAATAAATTAAAAATAAAAGGGGTTTTAGTAATTTTTTTCAACTATTTTAATATTATCAGCGCTAAAACCTGTGTTTTCAATTACAATATCTTTAATTTGTGCAATCTGGGTTGGTACTAAACCGTCTGCTTTTATGACTACATTTACATTGTCTGTTGAAATATACACAATTGCTTCTTCAAAATTCTTGGCTGAAAGCAGACTTTCAATTACCTTTTCCTTTTCCATATTCTGTACTGCTACTGACATTTGCTGTTGTGCACTGTCCCTCTCTTCCTTTGACGTTTTATCGTTATCAACAATTTCCCTTAAAACGTCTATACTTTGCGACTTTGCATTATCTCTTTCTATCTTTAACTGTGCAAATTCGTCAACAGGTTCAGTTACGGTAGGTACAGATATTTCCTCAATATTGTCCTCGTCAACAGGAATGTCTGTATAATTAAAATTTATGTACCCTGCAATTCCTATTAAAATTATAAGACCGCTTAAAATTAACTGTCTTTTTCCAAAACCAAACTTTTTTAACTGCTCTTTTAACTTCATTTACTTTACCTCCTGTTTATATGAAAATACCTGAATTTTGTACGAAGAAACACCAAAAGCAGTTGAAGCGGCATCGGTAATTTGCTTTTTTATGGCGTTATTGTCAGCACCTTCAGCCACAATTACCGCACCCTCCACTTTGCCGTCATCTCCATAATTTACCATTATTTCTACATTTCC
>CALDNB010000035.1 GCA_937914775.1 uncultured Clostridia bacterium | reverse complement strand
CAATTGCCAACTTAAAAGGCGGCTGGCCAAACGGCTACATCGAACAGGCTGAAGACCTTGGTATTACAGACGGTATATACAAACAGTACAACGATTCAATAACAAAAGGCGAATTTGCTCAGATGTTATTCAATTTCTTACCTGTTGATTTGATGAGAACTTCATCAGTTTCAGGTGCTACAGCAAACAAATATGAAGTTTTGGAAGGCAGAACAGTTGCTTCAGAAAAACTTGATTTATTTGATGCTGAAGGCGTTTTATCTGCAACAGATGTTACAAGTTTAACAGGCGAAGAGTATGCAGGTCCCGACAGAGTTATTATTAATGGTGTTGCTTACGACACAGATAAAGACCTTTCAGATTTCTTAGGTATGTATGTAGAAGTTTACTACATTCAGGGCGAAGATGATGAATACGGTAAAATCGTAGATATCGAAGCGGTTGACAAGAAAAACAACGTTTTAGTTGTTAATGACGAAGATATTTCTGTTGCTACAACAGTTACAGAATTAGTTTACGCTTCAGGTAAAAAGACTAAAACAGCAGACATCGCTCTTGATGCTACAATGATTTTCAACGGTGTCAGAAAACCATTATTCAATGCCCGTGATTTGAAACCTGAAAACGGTTCAATCAAACTTATCGACAGTAACAACGATAACCTTTATGATGTAATCGTTGCTACACACTACATTGATTATGTAGTAAGCCTTGCATTTTTGGATGACGAAAACTTAGTTATCTCAGATAAACTTGGCAAACCATCAGTTTCAGTTGATATTACTGACAAAACAATAGTTTCTATTTTCAAAGACGGCGTTAAAGATTCTTTAGCATCTGCTTCAGAAAACGCAGTTCTTTCAATTGCAGCAGACCAGATGGATTTGGTTGCAAAAACAATTGGTGCTGACTCAACAAAAGTTACAATTCATATTTCTAACAACGTTGCTTCAGGCAAAATTGCCGGTTTAACAGGTCAGGCTGCTGTTATGGAAGGCGGAGTACTTTCACACTACACATACGAAACAATTACTGTTGGTGACACAGAATACTACTTCTCACCTGATTATAACTTCATAAACAACAGACCTGTTCTTGGTAACGAAACAAATGCACTACTAAACTACAAAGGTCAGGTTACAAGTCTAACAAAAGAAACTGAATACCAGTACGGCGTTATTGTTGCAGCAGCAGCAGAAGGCGGTCTTGATTCAGAACTTAAAGTTAAAATGTTCAACACTAACGGCAAAATCGTAACAATGAACTGTATTTCACCTCTTGTAATTGACGGCAAGAGATACACAGATGCAGAACTTATGGAAGACAGATTAAAAACAGCCGCTACAAAATTCTCATCTGATACAAAAATTGATTTTGACAACGGCAACGGCACAACTCAGCTTGTTAAATACAAAGTTGACCTTGACAAGAATATTCTTGAAATCGACACATGCTTACGCGGTGAAAACGAACTTGATTCATCTTTAGCATGGAGTAAAAACGTTGCTCAGGGTGGTCACAAATTCGGCGGTGCAGGTACATTTACAAGCACAGACGACGGTGAAAAAGCAATTTACGCTTATGACGAAACAACAGTATTCTTTAAGGTTCCTTCAGATTTAACCAATGATACAGCATTTGACATTATGGTTAAATCAGAATGGACAGGTGACGCTCAGAACTACAACCTGAAGATTTACGATATGGACGAATTCAACTTCGTTCCTGTAGCATTTATTCAGTCAGACGTTGCAGGCGCATCATCAGTTGACCATAACGAAGCAACAAATATGGCAATTGCAACAGAAGTTTACACAGGTCTTAACAAAGACGGTGAAACAGTAACTCTTGTTTCAGCATTACTTTTAAAAACAGGTGCTAAAGTTGAACTTCAGATTCCTGCAGACGTAATGGGTGACAAAACAGTTTACAAAGGTTCTATCGTAAGATGGGAAGGTACAGAAACTGATCCTTCAGCATTCGAAGTAACTGCATCAGTTGTTGACGGTGTATTGTCAGGTGAAAAGATTACTGCAACAGCACCATCTACAAACTTCTATGCAGGTTTCAGAGTAACTTATGGTACAGTTGTTGACCTTAGTGACAATATGATGCTTCTAAGAGTTGAATATACAACAAGTGGCGGCGTACCCGCACCTGCTGTTCAGGCTACACCAATGGGCGGTATTACACGCGTATATGATTTTGACACAGATTCATCAAATGACAGAGCAGTTGTTGCTCCTGTTGCAAAAACAAGTTTTAAAGCAGAAAACGACTTCGGTCCTGATGCTTCAAAAGTATTGTTAATCTATGATTATGGTAAACCAATCGTTGCAGTAATTTACCGTTAGGAGGTAAAAATAAGTGAAGAATACTATAAAAAGATATGTCGCTATAGTTTTAACACTTTTGCTATGCCTTGCTGCAATGCCTTCTAATATTTTTGCTGATGATTCAAAGGTTATCTACGTTTCTACCACTGGTTCCGACGCTAACGCCGGAACCATTGATAGACCGTTGGCTACATTAGAAGCGGCAAGAGACAAAGCAAGAGGAATGATAAAGTCAAAAGATGACCCCGTTACAATTATGCTAAGAGGCGGTTATTACAGACTTAATAAAGGCTTTCAGTTAGACGAACAGGATAACTACACAGTATATAAAGCATACGAAGGCGAAAAACCTATCGTTACACTTGCAGGTAATTTGCCTAAAGAAAAATGGGAATATGTAACAGACGAAGCAATCTTAGCACGTGTTCCCGAAATTGCAAGAGATAATTTAAAAACAATCAATCTGCCAAATAACGGCGTTGACAGTTTCGGTCCCTGGACCAGAACATACTGGCCCCGTATGGCAGCATCATATGGTTCTAAAACTTCTTCAAGACCATTCAGTGGTACTGCAGGTCAGGGTATGTTAATTGTTAACGGCGAAATGCAGGACTTGTCAAGATGGCCTAACGAACACTATGATTTCATAGGTAACGTTTTGGAACCACCTTATGCTGGTGTTTACAAATACGAAGTTGACAAGGACAGAATTAAAAACTGGGCAACTGCGGACCAGGCTTATATCCACGGTTTGTTCACAAATGACTACGGTGATGCTTCTGCAGAAATCAAGGGATATGATGTTGAAGCAGGTGCGGTTATAGTTAACCTTGCTGCTAACTCAGGTTACAGATATTCTATCAACAACCTGTTAGAAGAAATCGATGTTCCTGGTGAGTTCTTCTTAGACAGAGATACAGGTGATATGTATTTCTTTGAAAACCCAGATCATCCCATTGAAGATGCTTCATTCTTACATTCATTAGACCCTGTAATTGAATTATTGGACACATCATTTATTACACTTGACGGTCTTACAATTGAAGGTTCTGCTTCTTTCGGTGTTTATTTAGCATTGAATTGCTCAGATAACTTGATTCAGAATTGCGAAATCAGAAACTGTTCAGGTTACGGTGTTGATATCCACGGCTTCAGAAACGGCGTAACTAACTGTTATGTTCACCACTGTGGTAACGGCGGTATCGATATTTCTAACCAGGGTTGTCAGACACCCGGTTTCTGGGGTATTACACCTCAGCACAACTACATTACCTACAACCATATTCAGGACGCTTCTATGCTTTCAGTAAACTATGCTCCTCCTATTAAGGCTCACGGTAATGGTAACATTATAAGCCATAACAGAATTCACGACTGTCAGCAGTCAGCAATTAACTGGCACGGTGTAGGTAACACAATTACTTACAATGACGTATATGACGCATGTCGTGAAGGCGGTGACGCAGGTGTATTCTACGACTGGCCCGGCTTCACAAGTACAGGTAACGTACTAAGCAACAACTTTATTCACTCCAGTTACGGACCTGAATACCTTGTTAATGCAAACGGAAAAAGACGTTACTTTATGTGTGCTATGTACACAGATAACTGTATCGTAGGTAACGAATTTAATAACAACTTATTCTATGACATTTATCAGATATGGTGCTTACACGATACAAGAAACTCAACAATCAAAAATAACTTAACTGTTAAAACTGACATTGCTAACTACAACAGCTCACTAAACGGTAACCTGCTTCCTGCAATGCTTAAGCACAGAGACAATATGTTAAAGATTGCAGCAGGTGAAATGTCACATGAAGGTACAGAATATAAGGCTCTTTGGGATGACTATTGCAATTTCTACGACCCCACAGATCCTGAATGGGATAAATATCCGTACTTTAAGACATTTATAACAGATGACCCGATTTTACCTAAATACAATGTATTTGAAAATAACGTTGTATTCGAAATGAAAGAGGAATCTAAGTTAAACGAGGTTGTTGAAAAGTACAGTACTGTTCGTAACAACTACTATACTAAAGACGTAATGCCTAACTTCAGAGACCCTGTAACAGGTAAATACAATATTGATTATGATTTAATCCGTCAGTATGTTCCTGAATTTGAAGAACTTGAATTTGATAAATTCGGTACAGAGGAACACGACCTTGCAACAGGTGATTTCTATGTATGTTATCCTTGGAATAACGCAACAAACGTTAAGGCTAACTCACTTACATTCCACTGGGAAAAATCTAAAGGTGCAAACCTTTACCGTGTAATGATTGCACGTGACCCTGAATTCAAAGATATGATTTATGATGATATAACAAAAGAAGCATATCTTGAATTACCAACACTTAAATACGGTAAAAAGACTTACTACTGGAAAGTTCAGGCTCAGTCAACATCTCCTGCATATTCAACATATACCTGGAACGTTGGCGGAACACGTAAGTTCACAACTGCTATGTATGAAGACTGCGATACAGAAAAAATCGACAAGTCAATTGCAGAAGCACAGGAAATCATTGCTACAATTCCTATAGGTGATGCAGAAGGTGCAGCGCCACAGGAAAGAGTTGATGCATTGAAACTTAAACTTGCTGCTGCTGAAAAAGTTGTTAAAGAATTAAAATCTCAGCGTCACATCGACAAAGCAAACGAAAACCTTGAAAAGGAAATCGTTACATTGCACAACAGCAGAAATCCTGCTTATGTTGATTTCGGTCCTATGATTGCCGATATCGACAACTGGAAAGCAAACGTATCAGTTGACTTTGAGGTTAACTCAAAAGGCGTTTTGACAATTCCTAAACCTACTACTTCAAACGTTGCTGTAGGTTATATGGGAAGAAAGATTCAGAACTACGAAATTTTGAAATTCAAGATGAAGTTAGGTCTTTGTCAGAACAACTACCAGGTATTGCAGATTCGTTCTTCAGGTCCTACAGCGAAGGTTCCGTGGGATACAACAAACTCATCTTACGCATTGTTGTTTGAAACAGCAGCAACTTCAGGTGTTGAATTCCAGCGTTTCTTAATCGGCGGTAAGATTTTGGAATACAAAACTTACAGTCAATTGAAGGACTTCGATGCAACAGGCTGGAACTATTATGAGATGGGCTGTTTGCAGGAAGGCGAAAATCCGAGATTTATTCTTAAAGTAAACGGAGAACTTGCATTTGACTATGTAGTAACAGACAAAGCACATCACATCAAGAACCCTGCTTACTTCGGTATTACTCTAATGAACGGTTCCGGCGAAGTTCAGTTAGCCGGTGCTGACGTGGAGGTAGAATAATGAAGAAACTGGGTGCTATAGTATTGATTACAGCACTTGTGTTACAGTTGTTTAGCATCAGTATTTTTGCTGACGAGTCGGGAGATACATATTTTGTATCTCCCAACGGTCGCGATATTGCCGGTGCGGGAACAATAGACAATCCTTTTAAAACAATCAGTTACGCAAGTAAATTTCTAAAACCCGGTGATACTTGTTATATAAGAGAGGGTGTTTACAGAGAAACTGTAACCCCGATGAACAACGGTACTGCTGATAAACCAATTACTTATGCCGCATACAATAACGAAGAAGTAGTTATCAGCGGTTGTGACCTTGTTACTGACTGGTCAAGACACGAAGGAAATATCTATAAAGCGTCTATGGACTGGGATATGGACAATGGTGAAGGAAACATAGTTTTCGTAAATAACAAACTTGGTTTTGAGGGCAGATGGCCAAACAATCAGGACCAGTTGCTTATTTGTTCAACATATCCTATTATATCCAGTGCTTCAGTATCAAGAATTGATACTTCTTATGCCAAAACGGTTATAAGCGGAATTAATATTCCGATAGTTGAGGCAGGTACGAAGTTATGGGTTGTTGCAGACCCTGCATACAACTCAGTAACAGGCGTACTTACGGAGCCATCTACAAAAACAAGTATTACTGCTAAAATTCGTGCAACAAGTCAGCCTATTACAGGTGATATTTATGCTTTAATCGGTTCTTTGGCATTAGTTGATGTACAGGGAGAATGGTACAAGGACAAAGATGAAAAGTTGTTGTACATTTACTCTGAAACCAACCCCAACTTAATCGAAGTTGAGGCAAAAAAGAGAGATTATGGTATTGACTTGTCCGACAGAAAAAACATTGTTTTTGACGGAATAGATTTGAGAGCAACATCTATCAAAACTAATGATAATACATCTTATTGTACTTACAAATGTGGTTTAGTTGATACAGTTGCCCGTGATATGATAGAAATCGGTTCCCCTTCAGCAAAAGGTATTGAAATTAACGGTACATATAATACGATAATGGGTTGTGAAATCAAAAATTGTTATGGTATGGCCATTAAGTTAAACGGCTCATATAACAGAGTTGTTAATAACTATATCCACAATACAAACCTTGAAGGTTCAAACTGCCGTGCTGTATGGATTTACGGCAGCAATCAGTTAGTATCACATAACACGATTACAGAAACGGGACGTTTCGCTACAGGCGGTTCTTTTACTGACTCTGTAATTTCGTACAACGATTTGTCAAAAGCGGAAGGTCTTACAAAAGACGGTGGTATTCTTTACTTAAATGACTTTGATTATGGTATGAGTGAGATTCACCACAATTATTTCCACGATAATTTAGACCCAAAAGGTCTTACACAGATGGGACTTTACTTTGATACAGCAACTTGCAGTTTGCTTGTATATAACAATATCATCTGGAATATTGACCACCAGGCAGACCAGACACCTCTTTGTGCTGCTACACACAGTGATTATTGTATTTATTTTAATAATACTGTTATTAATCACCAGAGTAAAATGGGACACTATCCTATTCAAACCGCAGTACTGAATGGCGGTACTTACATCAATAATCTGTTTGCAAATACTGCACATGACGAAGGTATTCCCGAACAGAAAGGCTGGGTTTACGAATCAAATATTGAAGATGGTGTTGCATCAGGTTGTGTTACACTTGCTTATGACGGTGACTACTCACTATCTGCCGACTGTAAAGCGGTTGACGAAGGTATAGTTATCCCTGGTGTAAATGATGATTATGTAGATAACGGTCCTGATATCGGTGCAAGAGAATACAATGACCCAAATCCTTGGGTTGCAGGTCACGACTTTTCAAAAATGGAAGAGTATGACCAGCCCTTTGCTCTTAATCTTGAATTGCCTTTCAAAAATCTGCTTAAAAACAGAGAATTTGAAAGCGGTCTTGATAACTGGGATACGATAAGCGGTACACCTGCTATACTTAATCAGAGTGCATGGACTTATGCTTTCTCACCAAATGCTTGTGTTAAAAACGGTTATTACTCTTTGATGTTAAAAGAGGGAGACGTTGTTAACCAGAGAGTTGACGGTTTGAAACCCAATACTCAGTATGTATTAAACTGTTACTCAAGAACAGCAGGACAGTACACAAGTTATAAAGAATATGCGCAAGTTCCCGGACAGACTATAATGTCAACAAACACGGGGTCTTTGGAATGTCAGGACGGTAACGACTCATGGGTTAAGTTTAAAGTTGATTTTGACGAAGGCCAGTTTGATTCGTTTAAACTGACTGTAGTAGACGTTCAGACTCCCCTTGCATATTGTTCAATAAGACTTGATTCAGTTAGCGGTACTGAACTTGGAAGAGCATATTTTGAAATACAAAATGAAGTTTGGAACAACATAAACTTCTATGATGTTACATTTAGTGAAGTTTTGACAGGCGAACGCGATGTGTATTTTGTTTTCAGCAGTGGTAACACAGGAAAACTTAAAGGCACAAAATTCAGAGGGTTTGAGTTGTTTGACAAGGACAGTGCTGACAAAGCACAGTTTAAAGTTACGACAGACACAGGTGCCGTTGTAACACTTGAGAGAGATGATAAGCGATTTGAAAACACAGTCGCGGAAAAACTATACTTTACAACAGGACAGTCAGGATATGCTGACATCGCTCTTTCACATACGGGCGGAAATAACGTAGTTTATTTCGACTCGTTAGGTGTTCAGGAAGTGTTTCAGGAAGAGTATAATGAATCAGGTATTCCTGCACAGCCTGTGTTGTTAAAAAGCGTAGAATTAACAGATTTAGAAGGTAATGCTATTACTTCAGTTAAAGATAATTCATTTGCTGTTGTTGACCTTTTGTTTGAAAATCATACAAACAAGGATATAACTGTAACAGGTTCAGTTACAAGTTATACTGCTACCGGCAAAAAAGGTGAAGTTGCAACAATTGATTCACCGATTTCAGCAAACAAAACAGAAACACTTGGACTTGGTATTACCATTGCAGATTCAAAAGGATACTTGGTATTGGAATTCACCTTAGGTGAAGATGAGGTGTTTGAATATCACATTCCTGTATGGCAGTTGTCAAACGCCATGAAAGCAGATGTGTTGCTAAAAGGCATTGTGATAAAAGACGAAGCAGACAGTGTGGTAACAAGTCTTGCTAAAGGACAGACTAATACCTTGACTGTTTCTGTAAACAATTCTTCCGCATCTTCTATAGAATGTACAGGATATCTTGCAATTTATGAATACGAAGACGGTACTCCGAGACTTGTGAGCATAACTAATGTAAATGACACAATTAACTCAGGTAACGATGAAATCGAATTCAGTGTTGATGTTCCTTCGGCAGAGGGAGAGATTTCTGCTACATTGTTGTTGTGGAGAAATGACGGAAGTCTTCAACCAATTACGGAAGTATATAAATTTAAATAATGAAAGGGAGTTACAAAATGAAAAGAGTTGCAGTACTTTTATTATGCCTTGTATTTGCGATGACTGCTTGTGTAATGCCTGCATTTGCTGCTGATAAAGTAAATGTAACAACACATGAAGTTGACGCTTCAAAGGTATTAACTGTTGCCGGTAACGCTAAAGCAATGGCCGGTACAAATGTATTCGTTGTTGTAGGTTATCCTAAAACAGACCTTGCTGCAGATATCGCAAAAGGTTCTGACCTTGACGACGTTGCACTAACACTTGACCAGATTGCACTTAATGCAAGTAAAGAGTTCTCATACGTATATACTTTGGACGCTAATGAAAAATCAGGTATCCTTCCTATATATGTAACTGTTTACGGCTTCGACACAGTAAAAGCAGAAGCAAGATTTGAAAACGCAGACAGAGCAGCAGCGGCTGTTACAGCAATTTCAGATCCGACTGCTACAGATGATGATGTTTATGACGCATTAGTTGAATATGATGCAGATATCAACATTGAAAACGGTGACTTGTTTGCAGATACATTAGATTTAACAGGTAAAAAATACGTTGCAAAAGCAATTAACGCTACAGCAATTGCTGACCTTACAGGTTTGCAGGACGCATTTGATGAAGAAATCTACAAATTTACTACTTTCTTAACAATGAAAGCCGCAGACAGAGACCAGTTAAAAACTATTCTTGAAGCAAACATTGATATCTTTGATTTGAATGCTGCTGATAAAACTGCTTATGCGGCTTACAGCGAAAACAGAAAAGCAAACACAATTGTTGCTCTTAACAAAGAAATCAAAAGTTGTGTAACACCTGATGATTTGGCAGCTGCTTTTGAAACAGCAGTAGAAAAAGGTGGCCAGGCACAGACTCAGACTACTACACCTTCAACAGGCAGACCCGGCAACAACGTTTCATCATGGGGTGATATAACTACAGGCGACGATGTAGTATTAACACCTGAAGGCGACTTGTTCAAAGATTTATCACAAACAGAATGGGCAAGAACAGCAGTTGAAACATTGGCAAAAGAAGGCGTTATCAACGGTAAAGGAAACGGAATCTTTGCTCCTAACGACAATGTAACAAGAGAAGAATTTGTTAAAATGCTTATCTTGGCATTCGGTCTTGAAGCAGAAGGTAACGATGTTACTTTTGCAGACGCAGACCCCAACGCATGGTATTACAAATACATCGTTTCAGGTGTAACACAAGGCGTTGTAAATGGTATTTCTGCTGAGAAATTTGGTATCGGTCAGAAGATCACTCGTCAGGATATGGCGGCTCTTATCTACAGAGCAGCAGTGTTAGACGGTACAGTTGCTTTCTACCACGCTCATGATGTTGCTTTCTCAGATGAAGGCTCAATCAGCGATTATGCTAAAGAACCCGTTTTGAAACTTGCTGAAGCAAACTATCTAAACGGTATGGGCGACGGCACATTTGCTCCTCTTGCAAACTGCACAAGAGCAGAAGCAGCAGTTGCTTTGTATAATGTTCTTTATAAATAATTAACATTATTTTCAGGCACCCTTTTGGGTGCCTGTTTTTTTGTGCTCAAAATTAATAATCTTAATATTATTTACTTGAACTGTCACGGCAACGGTAGTATAATTAAGTTAGAAATATTTTGTTTAAAAAGGAGAGAATTATAATGAAAATGGCAAAAAGATTGTTGGCACTTGCACTGTCAGTTTTAATGCTTGTTTCATTGGTTGGCTGCGGTGAAGATAAACCTGCAAACAACGGTGAAATCGTAACATTAAGAATGTTAATGGGCTTTGCAAATCAGGCTGATACAGATATGGTACTGGCAGAGGCAAACAAAATTGCTGAAAAAGAAATTGGTGTAAGACTTGATATCGAATGGATTGACGGTAGTGCTTATCCTCAGCAGATGAAAATGAATATGGCATCAGGTGATGACTATGATATCTGCTTTACAGGTTATTCAAACAAGTACTTAGACGCTGTTCGTAACGGCGGTCTTTATGACATTACAGAACTTCTTGAAGAAACCCCCGATTTAAAAAAGGCAGTTCCTCAGTATGTATGGGATATGGCAACAGTTGACGGGAAAATTTACGGCGTACCAAACGTCCAGGGATTTGCTCCAAAACGTTCAATATTAGTACCAAAAAGATTTGTTGATAAATATAATTTTGATATGGATTCAATTACACACGTTGAACAAATTGAGCCCTATCTTGAAGTTATCAAACAAAATGAGCCAGATATGTTTGCTTGGACAAACGGTTCAACACTTTGGATGTATGATAAATGTGAAGAAATCACATCAGGTATCTACATTTCAGCAGATGCAGACAAAGAAAATCACAAAGTTGTACATAAATTAGATCTTCCCGAGTGGGTACGTGCTCAGGAAGTACAGCACGAATGGTATAAGAAAGGTTACCTAAGACAAGACTTGTTGTCATATAGTTACGAAGATTCAGAACTTGCAAAAGTTGTATTCAAAGATAACGGCTGGTTGCCCGGTTCGGATGTTTCTACTTCACAAAAAGCTGGCGAAACAATTATCGTTAAGCCATTGGTTAATACAATCTTAACAAAATCACTTGGTCTTTCAACACTTCTTTCAGTAGGTGCTAACAGTAAATATCCTTTAGAATCACTTAAGATGATTGAACTTTTAAATACAAACAAAGAGTTCTATAATTTAATCATTAACGGTATTGAAGGCGTTCACTACGAAACATTGGAAGACGGAAAAATCAGACCTATTCCTGACAGCGGTTACGCTCCTAACGTTGACTGGGCATTTGGTAACCAGTTTAACGCTCTTATAAAAGAAGGACAGGACGACGACGTTTGGGAACAGACAGAGAAAATGAACGAAGAGGCAGTTAAATCACCACTTCTTGCATTCACTCTTGATACAGAGCCAATTAAAACAGAAATTTCTCAGATTTCTGCTATTAACCAGGAATATGAAGCAGAGTTGTTTATAGTTGAAGGTCTTGACAGCCCGTCAGTTGCTGAATACAGAAAGAAACTTGAAGCAGCCGGTCTGCAGAAAGTTATGGACGAAGTACAAAGACAGGTTGACGCTTTCTTTGACGCTCAATAATTAACATTTAAATGTCTTGCATTAATTTGATGCAAGACATTTTTTGTGCTCAAAATTAAGCAACATTAGTTTTGTTATATTGCTTTTGCGAAAATAGTGATATATAATTAGGTTAAACTAATAAAAAAGGAGAGAACAAAAATGAAATTAGCAAAAAGATTATTAGCATTATCTTTGGCAGTAATGATGGTTTTGTCATTTGTTGGCTGCGATAACAAAGATAAAGGTAATGACGGCGAAATTGTTACATTAAGAATGTTAATGGGCTTTGCAAACCAGCCTGATACAGATATGGTTTTGGCAGAGGCTAACAAAATTGCCGAAAAAGAAATCGGTGTAAGACTTGACATCGAATGGATTGACAGTGCTGCATATCCTCAGCAGATGAAAATGAATATGGCATCAGGTGACGATTACGATATCTGCTTCACAGGTTATTCAAACAAATATCTTGATGCAGTAAACAACGGTGGTCTTTATGACATTACTGAACTTGTTGAAGCAAATAAAGATTTGAAAAACGGCGTTCCTGATTATGTTTGGGATATGGCAACAGTTGACGGCAAAATCTACGGTGTACCTAATGTACAGGGCTTCTCACCAAAGAGAGCAGCATACATCTACAAAAAATATGCTGATAAATATAACTTAGATGTTGATTCAATCAAAACAATGGACGATTTGGAACCATTCTTTGAACAGGTTAAACAGGGCGAAACAGATGTATGGGCATTTTCACCTCAATACGGTACATCACCATGGGTACAGAACTATGTTGATGATATTGCAGGTAACATCAGTATTTCAGCAGATGCAGACAAAGATAACCACGAAGTATTCTTTAAACTTGATATGCCTGTTTACAGACATGCTTATGAAATTCAGCACGAATGGTTCAAAAAGGGTTACATAAGACCTGATATCGTATCAGCACCTGAAGATAACTCACAGAATGCAAAATATGTTGCAAGAGGTAACAGCTGGTTGCCCGGCTCAGATGCCACTGCAGCAAAAGAAGGTAACATAATTATCCCTGTATCAAACAGTTTCTTAACAAAAACTCTTGGTCTTGCAACACTTCTTTCAGTAGGTGCTAACAGTAAACACCCTGAAAAAGCAGTTGCTATGATTGGTCTTCTAAACACAAACAAAGAGTTCTATAACTTAATCATCAACGGTATCGAAGGCGTTCACTATGATGTATTGGAAGACGGTACAATCAGACAAAAAGAAGACAGCGGTTATAAACCAAATGTTGACTGGGCATTCGGTAACCAGTTCAATGCTTTAATCAAAGAAGGTCAGGACCTTGATGTTTGGGAACAGACAAAGAAACTAAACGACGAGGCAATCAAATCTCCTCTTCTTCAGTTCACATTTAATTCAGAACCCGTTAAAACTGAAATTTCACAGATTTCTGCTGTTAATGAAGAATTCCACTTCTATCAGTTCGTAGTTGAAGGTCTTGGCGGAGAACTTGAAGCAAACTACAGAGCAAAACTTGAAGCGGCAGGCCTTGAAAAAGTAAAAGCAGAAGTTCAGAAACAGGTTGATGCATTCTTTGATGCTCAATAATTAATTAATTTAACTGCGGTAAGATAAACTTACCGCAGTTTTTTTGTTTGAAATCAAAAAATTATTAATATTTTGCTATATTTTGGAGAAAAAACTGGCAATATATGAATATTGAGCACAAACTAAGTAATATTTTACATTGTAATTATTTTGTAACAGTTCTATAATATAAGTATATAAAATGAGCGGTGGTGACCGCTGAAATTATATTAATAAAAAAGGAGTCAAAGAAAATGGTAAAAACAAGATTATCAAAAGTTTTGGCAATGCTTTTAGCTTTAACTATGGTATTGTCAACAATGGTTATCGATTTTACAGCATTTGCAGCGAACGCAGACGTTCCTTTCACTGTAACTGCTAAAGTTGATGACGCAGACGCAAACTATAACAAAGGAGAAATAGTTACTGTTAAGTACTATGCTAAAGCAGATGCTCCAGCAAACATTTCATCTTATCAGTTCAAAGTAACTGCAGGTGCTGGTTTAACATTAGCATCATTAACAAGCGACTTGACTGGTGGTACTTCTCAGGTTAACTTAGGCAATGGTAAAATTGCTTGGGCAAGAAACGATAGTGCTGCAGTTGAAATCGGCACAGAAGATACATTGATTGCAACAGCAACATTCACAGCTGTTCACGATGCAACAGCAGAAGACGTTGCAATTTCTGCAGAAGCAATCGAAATCACACCTCAGGGTTATGACGGCAACGTTGCTCCAACAGTTGTTCCCACAGCAGTTGACTTGTGGAACATCACAGTTACATTCAGCGGTGACGAAGGTATCGAAAACGTTGTTGCAGGTACAGCATACGTAAAATACGGCGAAGCAGGTTTATATGCATCAACTGCTTATGACCCTGAAGCAAAATATACACCTGTAGCAGCTGTAGCAAAAGATACATACAGATTGCATGATGAAAACGCTTACTGGAAAGTTGGCGAAGAATTCAAAACAGCAGCAGAAATCGCTGAAATGACATTTACAACTAATGCAACAGCAGTTGCTACAACTGTAAAACAATACACAATTTCATTTGAAGCAGGCGAAGGTGCATTCGCAGATGGCGCTCCTGAAACAATCATCATTGATACAGGTAAAACACTTTCAACAGTAATATTACCTGATGCTGAAGATTTCACAGCACCTGCTGGTAAAAACTTCGCAGGTTTCAAAATTAAAGATACAGAAACAGTTGTTAACGGTGAAACTGTAGTTGAAAGCAACTTAGTTCTTGTTGCTATCTATTCAGACGGTGAATACGCTTGGTCAACAACACCTAACCAGTCAGCAATTAACGTTACTGCAGGTGTTACAGAAAACAAAGTTAAACACGGCGTAGATGTTGAATTTACAGTTACAGCAAACCCAGGTTATGTTGTATCAGGTGTTTCATACTCAGTAGCAGGTGGCGTTACAGGTCAGTCAATCGCACTTGTTGATGGTAAGTACACAATCGATGGCGATACAATTGTTGGTGCTGTAACAGTTGAAGTTACAACAAAACAGTACTTCACAGTAACATTTGCTGCTGCTGATGGTGCTACATATACAACAGATGCATTAACTGCTTATGTTGAAGCAGGTAAGTCAAAATTATATGCTTCACCTGAAGAATTAGCAGCTGGTGGCGCTTCGACATTTGTTCTTCCTGCATACACAATCGACGAAGAACAGTACAGAGCAGATACAAGCGATCCTGTTCTAAAATGGACAATCGG
>CALDNB010000034.1 GCA_937914775.1 uncultured Clostridia bacterium | reverse complement strand
GCAGGAGCAAATCCGTTTCAGAAGATTGAAAATGAATTGTGGTGGCAAGGTGAAGTGCAGATACTGCCATTTCCGAAAGAAGAAATTCTGGATGAAATATATACCCGACAGCCGTATTGCGCCCATCTGGAAGGGGAATATACCAACGAACGTGCGCAGCAGGTGATTGATTACATCAAAGAATATCTGCAGAGTACAGAGGAAGTGGAACTATGGAATATTTGGCTTGGCGGTGCTTGGATAGAAAACGATGGGGGATACACGGCCAAGACTAAAATCCTCCCGTGTCAGAGATGTAGAAGATTGGGATCTCTGGGATGAGTGGAAGCGGCATAAAGTAGAACGATATAAACTGGAACTGCATCAGCTGACCGAAAAAATTCTCCGAGACTTTTTTTGTAGTGGCCACACTCGTCAACGTTGCTTGGTGATCAATAGATACTAACTGAAATGTTTCACGTGAAACAATCCGCCTTGAAAAAGGCGGATATTTTTGTTGAAGTCATGATGAAAAAACGATATAATATACTTTACGATATATTGATGCAGTACAGATCAGCGTATATGCGGAGCGTGTGTGGTGATGTGTATTGCAGCTATATTGGAGGAGCAACATTTGAGGAGGAACTTTTATGCAGGAACGAATCCGAAACTTTTGTATTATTGCCCATATTGACCACGGCAAAAGTACCCTCGCAGACAGGCTTTTAGAGCACACAGGAGTTCTTACTGCCCGTGAGATGGAAGAACAGATTTTGGACAATATGGAACTGGAGCGTGAAAGAGGAATTACCATTAAGGCAAGAGCCGTAAGGGTAGTTTATAATGCACGTGACGGCAAACAATACATTTTAAATTTAATAGATACCCCCGGGCACGTGGATTTTAACTATGAGGTTTCAAGAAGCCTTGCGGCTTGTGAAGGCGCAGTTTTAGTTGTAGATGCTTCTCAGGGAATAGAGGCACAGACCCTTGCAAACACTTACCTTGCAATAGATAACAACCTTGAACTTGTGCCTGTTATAAATAAAATCGACTTACCCTCTGCTCAGCCTCAGGTGGTAAAAGATGAAATAGAAAACGTTATAGGTATTCCTGCTCAGGACTCTCCTCTTATTTCTGCTAAACAGGGAATTGGAATAGAGGAAGTATTAGAGAAAATTGTTCAGGACGTACCACCCCCTAAGGGTGACATAAATAAACCCTTGTCTGCACTTATTTTTGATTCATACTATGATGCTTATAAAGGGGTAATTATATACTGCCGTGTATTTGACGGACAGGTTAAAGTGGGGGATACAATACGGCTTATGGCAACAGGCAAAGAGTTTGACGTTGTTGAAGTGGGATACTTAAACCCTCTTGGTATGGTGCCTTCAAACAACCTGTCTGTAGGTGAGGTTGGCTACATTGCCGCAAGTATTAAAAATGTTTCTGATACAAGAGTAGGTGACACTGTAACATTAGCACAAAACCCTGCAAAAGAGCCACTCCCGGGTTACAGAAAAGTAAATCCTATGGTATTTTGCGGTATCTATCCTGCAGACGGTGCACACTATGAAGATTTGCGTGACGCTCTTGGAAAACTGCAGTTAAACGATGCGTCTTTAAGTTTCGAGCCTGAAACTTCTATAGCGTTGGGCTTTGGTTTCAGATGCGGTTTCTTAGGGTTATTGCACATGGAAATTATTCAGGAACGTCTTGAAAGAGAATACAATCTTGATTTGGTTACTACGGCACCAAGCGTAATTTATCACTGCTTTAAAACCAATGGCGAGGAAATTGATATTGACAATCCCACTAACCTGCCTCCTGCAGTGGAAATTGCATATATGGAAGAACCCATGGTAGATGCAAACATTATGCTTCCCACAGATTATGTGGGTAATATAATGGAACTTTGTCAGCAAAGACGTGGCATATATAAGGATATGAAGTATTTGGACAGTACAAGAGTAACGTTACATTACGAACTGCCTCTTAACGAAATAATATATGACTTTTTTGATGCTTTAAAATCACGAACCAAAGGTTATGCGTCCTTTGACTATGAACTTTGCGGATATCAGCGCTCAACTTTAGTTAAACTTGATATGCTTTTAAACGGCGAAATGGTAGATGCTCTTAGTTTGATTGTTCATACAGACAAAGCATACGAAAGAGGCCGCAGAATTGCGGAGAAATTAAAAGAAGCAATACCGAGACAGTTGTTTGAAATACCTATTCAGGCAGCAGTAGGAAGTAAGATTATTGCAAGGGAAACCGTTAAAGCAATGAGAAAAGACGTACTTGCAAAATGCTACGGCGGTGACATTACCCGTAAAAAGAAACTTCTTGAAAAACAAAAGGAGGGTAAAAAGCGTATGCGACAGGTTGGCTCCGTGGAAGTACCACAGGAGGCATTTATGTCGGTGCTTAAACTTGACTGATATGATTGGTGTTTATGTGCATATACCCTTTTGTGTAAAAAAATGCAACTACTGCGATTTTAATTCCTTTGACAACAAGAATTCCTTAAAAGAAATATATACTGAAAAAATTATTGAGGAAATAGAAAATTTTAAGGGCGACTTAAACGCCGATACGGTGTTTTTTGGCGGCGGTACCCCTACAACACTACGTCTTGATTTGTTGGAAAGGATAATATGTGCAGTAAACAATAAATTTAATACCAAAAACAGTGAATTTACTATAGAAGCAAACCCTGCCACAATAAAAGGTGAGGGTTTGCTTTTGTTACGTAAAAACGGAGTGAACAGATTAAGTATCGGCGTTCAGTCGGCAAATAATGACGAATTAAAAGCCCTTGGCAGAATACATTCCTTTGAAGATTTTGTAACCACTTTTAATTTGGCAAGGGATGCGGGATTTGACAACATAAATGCCGATATTATGTTTGGACTTCCCAACCAGACGTTAAATTCTTTTAAAAAGACTTTGGAGGAAGTAGTAAAACTAAACCCTGAGCATATATCCTGCTATTCTCTTATTGTAGAGCCAAATACGCCTTTTTATAATATGAAACTGAATTTGCCTGACGAAGAAACAGAACGGGAAATGTATCATTATGCAGTTTCGTATCTTGAACAAATGGGCTATATTCAGTACGAAATTTCAAACTTTGCCAAAAAGGGTATGAGTTGCAGACACAATATAAAGTACTGGGAAAGAAACAATTATATTGGCTTTGGACTTGGTGCAAGTTCACTAATTGACAACGTGCGGTATAAAAACTGCGAAAACCTGATACAATATATTGAGAACAACTTGCCCGAAAAAGAAATACTTACAACTGCTGACGCTTTGGCTGAACATATTTTCTTAGGACTTCGGAAAACTGACGGCTTTAACATAAAGGAAGCAGAAGAACTGTACAATATAGATTTTTATAAAAAGTACAAAGATGTTATTGACAAATACTTAAAACTTGATTTGATTACTTACGGGGAAAATATGGCGCTTACAAAAGAGGGCATAAGTGTTTCCAATATTATAATGAGTGACTTTGTGTAAAAATTTTCTAAAAAGGTATTGACAAACAAAAAAATAAGTGGTATCTTATAACTAGTGATTAGCACTCGTCTTGATTGAGTGCTAACAAAATAGTCAAGGAGGTGCATGTATGGATTTAGGCGAAAGAAAAAAGAAAATACTGGGTGCAGTAATAGAGCATTATATCCGTACTGCTGAGCCTGTGGGTTCACGCACCATTTCAAAACTTGATGAGTTAGGCGTAAGTTCTGCCACAATAAGAAATGAAATGGCAGATTTGGAAGAAATGGGACTTTTAACACAACCCCACACTTCGGCAGGTCGTATTCCTTCAACTATGGGATACAGAACTTACGTTGACAGACTTATGAAAAATTACGAGTTTTCTGTTTCGGAAATAAACAGACTTCGTTCTTTAATGGAACTGCAGTTAACGGAAGTTGACTCAATGATAAAAGAACTGACAGGTATTTATTCTTACCTTACAAACTATACTATCGTGGGGTCATCTGCAGGAAACAACAACGGTTACATTAAAAACTTCCACATGGTACAGATTGACAGAAACTCTGCACTTCTGATAGTTGTAACGGACAAAAACATTGTTAAAAACAAACAGATTTATTTTGACTGCGATATAGACAGCACCGTTACCGAGAAAATATCCAATATGTTAAACGAGAATCTTGCAGGAGTTGTGAAAAGCAAGATTAATCTTGAAAAGATTTATGAGATACAGGCAGAGATGGACGTTTATAAATCGGTTTTGCTTCCCGTACTTAATTTTGTAAACGAATGTATCGAGTCTTTAGACAATTCCGAAGTATTTATAAGCGGAGCGTCAAAGTTGCTTGATTTTCCGGAATACAGCAACGTTCAAAAAGCAAAAGAGTTGCTTGAATTTTTAGATAATAAAGAGAATTTACACAGAATGGCGGCAAGTGTTGACAACGCCGATGTAAAAATTATAATCGGCAACGAAAACGATGCCATTGAATTAAAAGACTGCTCCATTGTGCTGTCCTCATACAATATTAAAGGAAAAGGCACAGGCACAATCGGATTTATCGGCCCTACCAGAATGAATTATTCAAAAGCAGTATCAACTTTGAAACTGCTGACAGGGCAAATAGATAAACTAACGTCTAACAAAGAACCGGAGGGTGAGAAATGACAGAAGAAATAAAAAATGATGTAGCGGAAGAAGTTGCAGAAGAAACAAAAGAAGAAACCGTCGATGTGGAAAAAGAATTAAATGACAAATATTTACGGCTTATGGCGGAGTTTGACAACTTCAAAAAAAGAACTGCCAAAGAGAAAACTCAGATTTACACAATTGCGGCAGCAGAGGTAGTAGAAGCAATACTTCCCGTACTTGACAACTTTGAAAGAGCAGTAGCAGACAAAGACAATGTAAGTTACGACGGAATAGTATTAATAAAAAGACAGTTTGACGAAATACTGGAAAAACTTGGCGTTAAAGTTATTGAGGCAGTAGGCAAACCCTTAAATCCCGAAGTCCACAACGCAGTAATGCATGTTGACGATGAAAACATCGAGGGGGAAAGCATTGTAGTTGAGGAATTTGGAAAAGGGTATATGTATAAAGATAAAGTAATAAGACATTCCACAGTAAAAGTGGCTAATTAAAAAGGAGGAAATTTATTATGAGTAAAATTATCGGTATTGATTTAGGTACTACAAATTCATGTGTAGCAGTTATGGAAGGCGGCGAGCCTGTTGTTATACCAAACGCTGAGGGTGCAAGAACTACATCATCAGTAGTAGCATTTGCTAAAAACGGCGAACGCCTTGTTGGTCAGATTGCAAAACGTCAGGCAGTAACAAACCCAGACAGAACAATCAGCTCTATTAAAAGAGATATGGGTACAGACAGACGTGTATCAGTTGATGACAAAAAATTCTCACCCCCTGAAATTTCAGCAATGATTCTGCAAAAATTAAAGGCAGACGCTGAGGCGTACCTTGGTGAAACAGTAACACAGGCAGTTATCACTGTTCCTGCTTACTTTAACGACTCACAGCGTCAGGCAACAAAAGACGCTGGTAAAATCGCAGGTCTTGAAGTTTTAAGAATTATAAACGAGCCTACTGCCGCTGCACTTGCTTACGGTCTTGACAAAGACAACGACCAGAAAATTATGGTTTATGACTTGGGTGGCGGTACATTCGACGTATCTATCCTTGAAATCGGTGACGGCGTATTTGAAGTTCTTGCTACAAGCGGTAACAACAAACTTGGCGGTGACGACTTCGACCAGAAAATCGTTGACTATTTAGCAGAGGAATTCAAAAAAGAAAACGGCACAGATTTAAGAAATGACAAAATGGCATTACAAAGATTAACAGAAGCAGCAGAAAAAGCAAAGATTGACCTGTCAGGTGTTGCTTCAGTAAATGTTAACTTACCTTATATTACTGCAGATGCTACAGGTCCAAAACACTTAGACGTTACAATTACAAGAGCAAAATTCAATGAATTAACTGCAGACCTTGTTGAAAAAACAATGGAGCCCGTTAGAACTGCACTAAAAGACTCAGGTCTTACACCAAGCCAGATTGACAAAGTTTTACTGGTTGGCGGTTCTACAAGAATTCCTGCAGTAGCAGATGCAGTTAAAAACATCACAGGTAAAGAGCCATCTAAAGGCATTAACCCTGACGAATGTGTTGCAGTAGGTGCGGCAATCCAGGGCGGCGTTTTAGGCGGCGACGTTAAAGGCTTGTTGTTACTTGACGTTACACCACTTTCACTTGGTATTGAAACCGAGGGCGGTATCTGCAACAAGATTATTGAAAGAAACACAACAATTCCTACAAAGAAGAGCAGAATTTATTCAACTGCTGCAGACAACCAGACAAGTGTTACAATTAACGTTTTGCAGGGTGAACGTGAAATGGCTGCATACAATAAATCATTAGGAAGATTTGAATTGTCAAATATTCCTCCTGCACCAAGAGGCGTTCCGCAGATTGAAGTAACATTTGATATTGACGCAAACGGTATTGTAAACGTATCTGCAAAAGACTTAGGTACAGGTACAGTACAGAAAATCACAATCACTGCAAGTTCAAACTTAAGTGAAGAAGAAATTGAAAAAGCAGTAAAAGATGCAGAGAAATTTGCAGACGAAGACAAAGCGGCAAAAGAAAAAATCGAAGTTAAAAACAATGCAGAACACCTTGTGTTCCAGACAGAAAAAACACTAAACGATTTGGGTGATAAAATTTCTGCTGATGAAAAAGCAGGTATTACCGCTGAAATCGAAAAATTAAAAGAAGTAATCAAAACAGACGATACAGAAAAAATTAAAGCAGCAACAGATGAACTTACAAAGAAATTCTATGAAATTTCACAAAAATTGTATCAACAGGCACAGCCTGAAGGTGAGCAACAAACAGGACCTCAGGATGATGGTACAGTTGATGCAGAATATACTGTTGACGAAGACAACAAATAATAATTAACCAATTATCTCAGGCGGGAAACCGCCTGAGTAATTGTTGTTAAAGGGGTGAGTGTTTTGGCAGAAAAAAGAGATTATTATGAAGTCCTGGGCGTTTCAAAAGGTGCATCAGACGATGAAATAAAAAAAGCATACAGAAAAAAAGCAAAGGAATTTCACCCTGACTTACATCCGGGGGACAAACAAGCCGAAGCAAGTTTTAAAGAGGTAAATGAAGCCTATGCCGTTTTAAGTGACGAAGACAAAAAAAGAAAGTATGACCAGTTTGGTCACGCTGGCGTTGACGACAACGGTATGGGTGGTTTTGGCGGTTTCGGCGGATTTGGTGATATGGATTTTGACCTTGGTGACATTTTCGGCTCTTTCTTTGGCGGCGGAGGCCGTAGCAGCGGAAGACAAAACGGTCCCAGAAAAGGTGCGGATATCCAGCAAAATGTTGTTTTGACATTTGAACAGGCAGCAAAAGGTTATGAAGCCAAAATTGACGTTACTTGTACTGAGGAATGTCTTGATTGCCGTGGTACAGGTGCGAAAGACGGCAAAGCCATTGAAACTTGTCCCAACTGTAACGGCTCAGGTCAGGTAAGACAACAACAGAGAACGCCTTTTGGTGTGTTCCAGAATGTTACTACTTGTTCCAACTGCCGTGGTACCGGTAAGATTATTAAAGAGCGTTGTGACAAATGTAACGGCAAAGGCAAAGTTTCAAGAAGAAAGACTATTAATGTTAAAATTCCTGCAGGTATTGACCACGGTCAGGTAATTACTGTAAGAGGCGAGGGTAACCATGGTGTAAACGGCGGTCCCGCAGGAGATGTATATTTAACTATTACCATTATGCCCCACAAGTTCTTTACCCGTGACGGATATAACGTACATTGTACTGTTCCTGTTACTTTTGTTGAAGCGGCTTTAGGTGCAGAGGTGGAAGTTCCAACCCTTAACGGTAAGGCGAAGATAAAAATTCCCGAGGGTACTCAAAACGGCACAGTTTTCAGACTAAGAGGCGAGGGAATCAGCAAACTAAGAAACCCCGGTACAGGCGACCAACTTGTTAAAATTATTGTGGAAACCCCACGTCAGTTAAATGCCGAACAGAAAAAACTGTTAAAGGCATTCGGTGACAGTATGGGAATTAAAAACCATCAGGAAAAGAAATCATTTTTCGAAAAAATGAAAGAGAATAAAAAGAAATAGGTGAACAAATGGACAGTTACAACCAGATAAAAGTTACCGTTCCTGTTTGCGATTTGCAACTTACGTCAGATGTTATGACAATGATGAATTTCACAGGGGGAATAATGATTGAGGATTATTCCGATATTGATGCCTGTCCCTGGGATTATGTGGATACGGAAATTTTAGGTAAAGACAGAACAACCGCATCTGTAAGCGGTTTTGTGCCAAGCAGTGAAGACATTTTGCCCGTACTTGAACAGTTAAAATTACTGTTACCTGTAAACGCAAAAACTGAGGTAATATCAGTTGAGCAAAGCGACTGGGCAAACAACTGGAAAAAGTATTACAAGCCCGTAAGAGTGGGTAAAAACATTGTAATCAAGCCATCATGGGAACAGTACGATAAAAAGGAAACAGATGTTATTGTGGAACTTGACCCGGGAATGGCATTTGGTACAGGCACTCACGAAACAACAAGGCTTTGTCTGCTGCTTTTAGAAAAGTACATGCAAATAGGTTCACGCGTTTTGGACGTAGGCACAGGTTCCGGTATTTTAAGCATTGCGGCACGAAAACTCGGCGCTTCTTCTGTGTTTGCATACGATATTGATCCTGTGGCAGTAAGAGTTGCACGTGATAATGTTGAAATCAATGATGTTTCAAATATTACGTGTGGTGTCTCGGACTTGTTAAGCGATATAGATCGCAGTGCGGCATATGATTTTGTATGTGCAAACATTGTTGCGGATATTTTAATTCGTATGGCACCTGACATTGGCGCAGTAATGTGCAAAGGTGGATTGATTATCACATCGGGAATTGTTCAAGGAAAATGTATTGAAGTAAAAGAAACAATGGAACGCTACGGATTTACAACAATTCACACAGAAACCGAGAACGATTGGGTTGCTTATGTATTCAAAAAATGAATTTAACATTGGGCTTTGACATGAATTTTTATAAGAGGTAATGGGAATGAAAAAGGTTGTGTTAGTGCCGGTTATAGTAGTGATCATTATATTGGCTCTTGTAGTAGTGGGTATGAATATAGTTGGTGATCTTGTAAATATAATTTATGATGTTAAATTTGTTAGTGTTGACGAAGAAGCCTATATCATATTTGACCAGGTGTCAGATAAAAAGGTTGAGCAAATTTTTGGAATGCTTAGTTTTTCACCTATTGATAACAAATCTTTTTATGAGAAATATATTAACGGAAATCCCAATTATTTGTATTCAACAGATGTAAAACTAGGTTATTTTTTGACTGAGAAATTTAATGAAAAATTATATGTTTTTATGAGTAATAACCACTATTTCTTTGTTAAATATGGCGATTTAGGTGTAAATATTTATGATGGAATGCGTTCTTGTTGGACTGAAGACTATTCGTTTGCTACAAACATTCCTTATGTTGATGATTTTGCTGCCAATGAAGATACTTTTGTTCCTTGGGAGTCATCTGTTGGGTTGTCGTCATATGAAGATTTACTGATTTATTATTCGAGATTACCTGATTCGGTATATGAGATTGATGAAGAAAACAAGACACTGTATTTAAGCGTATATAACAAATATTTAGGATGGATGGAATCTGGCGTTAAATTAATAGTTTCTGATGAAGGCTTTACGTTCTCATTAATGCCAGAATTTCGTGATATGAAAGTTAAGT
>CALDNB010000033.1 GCA_937914775.1 uncultured Clostridia bacterium | reverse complement strand
CTTGATAATTCAAAGATTGCAAAGACTGAAAATATGCCTATTTGTCAGGATACGGGAATGGCAGTAGTATTTATTGAAATTGGTCAGGACGTTCACGTTACGGGCAACCTTGAAGATGCAATAAATGAGGGCGTAAGAAAAGGTTACTGTGAGGGATATTTAAGAAAATCAGTTGTAAAAGACCCTTTGGACAGAGTGAACACCAACGACAACACTCCTGCGGTTATTCACTACGAAATAGTAGAGGGTGAAGAAATAAAAATCACTGTTGCTCCAAAAGGTTTCGGCAGTGAAAATATGAGCGGTATAAAAATGCTTAAACCCTCAGACGGAAAAAAAGGAATTTTAGATTATGTTATAGAATTAATAAGTAAGGGCGGAGGAAATCCCTGCCCTCCCATTGTAGTTGGAATAGGAATTGGTGGAACAATGGAAAAAGCGGCATTACTTTCTAAAAAGGCGTTGCTTTTGCCTGTTGACTATCAAAATCCAAATCCATATTACAATGATATGCAGTGCGAGATTTTACAGTTGATTAATGAAAGTAAAATCGGCCCTATGGGTTGGGGCGGTGACACAACTGCACTTGGTGTAAATATTTTAACCTATCCTACTCATATTGCAGGTTTACCGTTGGCTGTAAATATCGGCTGTCATGTTACAAGGCACAAAACGGCGATTATCAGTTCAAAGGAGGAAGTAGTTTATGAAGATTAGTATGGCGTGTAGGAAAATCGATTTAACACAGGGAATGAAGGACTATGCAGAAAAGAAATTGCAGAAATTAGACAAGTTCTTTGACGAAAGCACTGATGCGAAGTTAGTTTTCTCTGTAGAAAAGGACAGACAAAAGGTGGAACTGACAATCTTTCATCATAACACTATTTTCAGGGTTGAAACTGTTACAGAAGACATATATGCTTCTGTAGATAAAGCAATATCTGACGTTGAACGTCAAATCAGAAAAAATAAAACCCGTCTTGAAAAACGCTTAAGGAGCGGTGCTCTTGACAGTTATAATATGCCTGTCGAAGCAGTTGAAGAAGAAAAAGATTTCACTATTGTCAAGAAAAAAGTTTTCTCTGCAAAACCTATGAGCACAGAAGAAGCAATTTTGCAGATGAATTTGCTTGGGCACGAGTTTTTTGTGTATGTTGATGCACAAAACGAGCACCCCAGCATAGTTTATAAAAGAAAAGACGGAAACTACGGTTTGATTGAACTCGAATAGTTTATATATTAAAAAATTCGGCAATATTAAAGTATTGCCGAATTTTTTGTTGCTTTTTAAAACAATTTGTGATAAAATGTATAAAAAATTCTGGAGGTTAATATATGGAGAAGAAAAGAGGCTCATTTACAGGAAACATCGGTTTTGTACTTGCTGCAGCAGGTTCGGCAGTTGGATTAGGTAACTTGTGGCGTTTCCCATATCTTGCTGCTAAAAACGGCGGCGGTGTGTTTTTGCTGGTTTATGTTATAATGGCACTTACTTTTGGTTTTGCTTTAATGACAACTGAAATTGCAATAGGCAGAAAAACAAGGTTAAGTCCTGTTAAAGCGTATTCTGAACTTAACAAAAGATTTGGCTTTTTAGGATATATTGCATCAGTTGTTCCTTTTATTATTTTCCCTTATTATTGTGTAATTGGCGGTTGGATTACAAAGTATATGACTGACTTTATTATCGGTAAAGGTATGGAAACGGTTGCAGACGGATATTTTGTGTCCTTTATAACTTCTCAATGGTCACCGATTTTCTGGTGTGCAATATTTATGGGGCTTAGTGCCTGGGCTGTATATAAAGGTGTTGACAAGGGAATAGAAAAAATTTCAAAAGTACTTATGCCTTTGTTGTTTGTTCTTATTTTAGGAATTGCAATTTTTACGCTTACCATAAAAGGACCCTTTGGTACAGCACTTGAGGGGTTAAAAATATACTTTGTGCCTGACTTTACTGGTATGACGGTTAAAAGAATGTTTAATATTCTTTTAGATGCTACAGGACAGATTTTCTACTCTATGAGCCTTGCAATGGGTATTATGATTACTTATGGTTCATACACAAAAAAAGAAACAAATCTTTCAAAATCTGTTAACCAGATTGAAATTTGCGACACCTTTGTTGCTTTGGTTGCAGGAATGATTATGGTACCTGTTGTGTATGCTTTCCAGGGTTATGAGGGCTTGGAAAAATCAGGTACAAGTCTTTTGTTTGTTTCTCTTCCCAAAGTTTTTGAAACAATGGGTTTTGTAGGACACATAGTGGGAGCATTGTTCTTTGTACTTGTACTTTTTGCGGCTCTTACTTCTGCAATTTCGTTACTTGAAGCAATCACTTCAGTTGTTATGGATAAGTTCTCATGGGAAAGAAAAAAATCCTGTACAGTTGTAATGATAATTTCGGGTATTATTGCTTTGATAACTTGTCTTGGCTACAATATATGGTACTTTGAATATACTTTGCCAAACGGTGCAACTGCACAGATACTTGACATACTTGATTATGCCTCAAACAATCTGTTAATGCCGATAGTTGCTTTTGTAACCTGCATACTGGTTGGTTGGGTAATTAAGCCGAAAACAATAATAGACGAAGTAAAATCAAACGGGGAAAAGTTCTCAAGAGAGGGTATTTATAAATTTATGATTAAGTTTTTATGCCCCGTGCTATTGATTCTGATATTTACTTCATCATTTATAAAATATTAAAAAGTTGGTGATGTAAAAAAAGTCCAGACCGCAAAAAGGTAGGGATAGTGATAAACTATATAAGAAAAACAGTTGATAACTTCATAATTTTTAATGTATACGTTGAAAAAGGTCTTTTGGGACCTTTTTCTTTTATTTTGTACCTTTTTGCTATAAGCAAACTTCACCACTCGGCGTACCTTTGTACGCCTTCGGGTATCCCCTGCGGGTTCAGTTTGCTCATTCTGCCTCTTTTTTTCCTATCC
>CALDNB010000032.1 GCA_937914775.1 uncultured Clostridia bacterium | reverse complement strand
TTTTTTAATTTTCTGCCAATTTTTCTGGTACTGACACTTTTGTATTTTGTATTTAACAGCGTATTTATAAGTTATACCATTACATCTTCAGTGTTTTATTTGTTTTTGATAATTAATCACTACAAGATTGTTCTGCGTGACGAACCATTTGCACCAAATGATTTAGTTCTTGCAAGAGATTTGTTTGGTATTATGGGTAACTACACTCTCCAAATCAGTTGGCGTGTGGTTATAATAGGTCTTGCATTTATACTTTTAGGTGTATTTGTTAAATTGTTTATAAAAAGCGAAAAACCAAGATGGTACACAAGAATAATCAGTTCGGCAGTTGTAGTTATTCTTCTTTGTCTGTCCGTTAAATACATCTATCACAACGAGCAACTTTATCACAAAATTGATGTAAACGAAAACATATATTATGATGTAAGCATAAACGAATCAAGGGGATTTTTATATACATTCCTTTACAAAACCACAGGAACGTCTTACCAGAAGCCCGATGGCTACACAAAGCAAAGTATCGATGAAATACTTAAAGATTATGGCAAAGAATACAAGAATAACCAGGATGCTCCAAATGTAATTGCCATAATGAGTGAGGCATTTTTTGACGTATCTCTGGCTAAAGATATAGAGTATTATTACGGAAAAGACCCTATGGTACAATATAATGAATTGAAGAAAAAAGCCCTTCACGGCTCTTTGATTGTACCGGGTTTTGCAGGTGGTACTTCTTCCACAGAGTTTGAGTTTTTGTCAGGAAGCAATCTTTCTCTTATTGACAAATCTCTACCTACTGTTTACAGAACACACATTACAAAAGATATGTACTGTATTCCTATGATGTTTAAGGATATGGGATACAATAACGTGGCAATCCACCCCGGAGACAGATGGTTTTATAACAGACAAAACGTGTATAAAAGAATGGGCTTTGAAAAATTTATCTCTGTTGAAGACCTGCCAAAAGATGTTGAGAAAGTAAACTGGTATGTTGCAGATAGCGTTACGGGAGATTTAATTATAGAAGAATACAAAAATCATTTAGAAGAAAATCCCGATATGCCTTATTTCAACTTTACTGTAACAATCCAGAATCACGGACCCTACGTGTGGGATAAAATTGAAAAGGAGCCCAGAATGAAGCCTGTAGAAGGTATGAAGGATACCTCCTACAACATAATCAACAACTACTTAAACGGTGCTAACGATGCAGTAACTATGTTAAAAAGAGTAGTCGACTATACAAACACAATAGACAAGCCCACAGTTGTTGTGTTTTTCGGCGACCATCTTCCCCATCTTGACACAGAGTTTGAGGGTTACGGTCAACTGGGTTACGATATTTACGGAGACACAATAGAAGACGAACTTAACAAACACAGAGTTCCGTTTTTAATTATCGGAAATGATGCTTATTTAAAAGACAACGAGCCATCAGTAAATGGCAACATAGGAAATATTTCCTCTAACTTTTTGTCAACTTTAATGCTAAAATATATGAATATGGACTTACCGCCCTTTTATGACTTTGTTGATAACGTATTTTCCGAATTACAGGTAATTACTCCAACATATTTTTGCAGTAACGGCCAGTACGGACAACTGTATAACGACAAACAGTTAAATCTTATAAATCAGTATAAATTCTTACAGTATTATAATATGAAAGAGTATTGAGGATAATAATGTTGAGGTTTTAATTATGAAAGAAAAAACTATATTTTTCTGCACAGAATGTGGTTACGAGTCTGCAAAATGGATGGGTAAATGTCCCGGTTGCAACTCATGGAACACAATGGTTGAGCAGCGGGTTACAAAAACAACCAAAGTATTTTCCGACACCGCACCAAAGTCAGCACCCAAAAAAATCAAAGATATCGAAATAACAAATGAACAACGCTTCACAACGGGAATCGGTGAATTTGACAGAGTTTTAGGCGGCGGAATAGTCAAGGGCTCGTTAGTTTTAATCGGTGGCGCACCCGGAATAGGGAAGTCGACCATTTCACTGCAGATGTGCAAAACTATAGATACTGACAAAAAAATTCTTTACGTTTCTGCAGAGGAATCGCAGTCACAGATTAAACTACGTGCAAACAGACTGGGAATTGAAAATGATAATCTGTTATTGTATGCAGAAACAAATATGCAGGATATTGAAACAACAATATACGAAACAAATCCGTCAGTTGTAATTATCGACTCTGTGCAGACTGTTTACAGCCCTGCATTAACCTCCGCCAGCGGAAGCGTCAGTCAGGTGCGGGAAATTACAATGACTCTTATGAGAATTGCAAAAGAAAATAATATTTCCATATTTTTAGTAGGTCACATCACTAAAGACGGAGCATTAGCAGGACCAAAAGTACTGGAGCACATGGTTGACTGTGTTTTGTACTTTGAGGGAGAACAACACCTGCAACACAGAATATTAAGAGCAGTTAAAAACAGATTTGGCTCTACCAATGAAATAGGCGTATTTGAAATGCAAAACAGCGGTCTTTGTGAAGTAACAGATCCCTCTATGCTGACTTTAAAGGAACGTCCCGAAAATGTTACGGGGTCTTGTGTAGTAAGTTGTATGGAGGGCTCAAGACCGATTTTTGCTGAAGTTCAGGCACTTCTTACAAGAACTTCTTTCCCTGTTCCCAGACGTATGTCAACAGGAGTTGATTACAACAGAATATCACTTATAATGGCTGTTTTGGAAAAACGTGTTAAACTTAATTTAAATAATCAGGACGCTTATGTAAACATAACGGGCGGAATACGAATTGACGAGCCTGCCTGCGACCTGGGAATTGCCCTTGCAATCGCATCAAGTTTTAAAAATATTGTAATTCCAAAGAACGTTGTTGCAATCGGTGAAATAGGTCTTACAGGGGAGGTAAGGTCGGTAAGTTTTATTGAAAGAAGAATTAACGAAGCAGTAAAACTTGGCTTTACAAAAATACTTGTTCCCTACTGGAATAAAAAGAATGTAACTATCCCCGACGGTGTCGAAATAGTATTTGTATCAAACATTTATGATGCAATTTCATTATTTTAAAAAACAAGAGGTTACACTGTAACCTCTTGTTTTTTATATATCTCTTCCCAATTTACAGGAATATATCATTTCGATTATATCGCCATTTTTTACAACATACTGATTTGTTGCAACGCCTAATGTTTCTCCGTTAACTCTGTAAAGCCAGCCCGATTGTCCTCCGCAGTCAAACTCAGCCAGATTTCCTATGCTTTTTATGTATGCACTGCCAAAAGCGGTGTAATCAATAGCAATATTATTTTTCTTTGTTTCCCCTACAACAATGTCCAGTACTGTTTCCCCCTCATCGAAGTCTATATTGTTATTTTCGTACATAATGCCGTCCTGAGGAAGTAATTCTGCTTTTCCGTCTTTTAATTTGTCTAAATTATCAAATACTGTATTGCATTTAATAGACAGACTGCATGTTGTTTTTGGCTCTTCTTGTTGTACCTCCGGCTCTTCTGCCACCGTCGGAGGTAACGAAACTTCTTGTTGCTTCTGCGGCTGCTCCGGTACAATATATTCTTCAACAACCGGTTCCTCAAAAACCGGAGTTTCAACAATTTGTTGCTGTTTGTTACCGCAACCAGACAAAAGCAGCAATACAACCAGTATTAATATAAACTTTTTCATTGCATCACCTTATTGAGTTACAAGATACAGAATTTTTGCAGTTTCTGCTCTTGTCGAACTGTTTAACGGATTAAAGTTAAAATCGTCATCACCGTTTAAAATCTCTGCCTTTTGTAAAACTTCAACTGATGATACCGCCCAATCAGAAATATCTTTATAGTCGTTAAACTGTTTATCCTGTTCGTTATTTGCAAGAGTTTTTCCTGAATTGTTTAAAAACCTTACTGTCAAAACCGCCATTTCTTCCCTTGTAATGTTGTTTTCAGGGCAAAATTCCGTAGCATTGACTCCGTTTGTAATTTTGTTGTTATACGCCCACATTACTGCTTCAAAATACCAGTCATCAGTAGATACATCGTCAAATACAACGGTTTTTTCTTCTGCATCTTTACCTGATAATCGGTATAAAAGTGTTACATACTCTGCTCTGGTAATATTATCCTCGGGGCAGAATTTGTTATTTTCTTTCCCGTTAATTATACCTTTTTCGGTTAAATAATCAATGTATGTATAAGCCCAATGAGTGTTGTCTACATCGGCAAATATAATTTTCTGTTCTTCTTTTACTTCTTCTTTTACTTCCTCTTTTACTTCCTCTTTTACTTCTTCTTTGGTTTCTTCTTCAGGTTTAACATAGGAACCACCGCCACCACCGCCTGAGGGACGTGATGGTTTGTTATAGACAGGGTGTTTTATTTCAATTTCATAGTCAGGGTCAAATCTTACAACTAACGGCAAACCGTCGTCATTTTCTTTAGAAACCTGCAAACTGTAAATGCCGTTTTTAAGTGTTTTATAAGGAATACCTATCGCACCGTTTTCATCTGTAGTATACTTAAGAGCACCGTCAACAGTAACAACAGCATCAGAAAGGGGCTCTGTAGTAATTGTCATTGCATAATCGGGTGCACCGCCGTAAGACACTTTTTCATAGGTAAATTTGATTTTGGCAATTTCGTTCTTATATGTAATTACGGGTGGATTTGGATATGCAATACTCATTCCGCCATAGTAAAATAAGATTTCGTCATTTTCTTTCACATAGTAACTTGATGCGCCAACGCTTGGAGTTTCGCCGTTTACTCTGTACTGCCAGCCATCGTAGTCAACCCCAAACGTACCTTCTTCATCACCGTATAACGAAGAAAAATACTCACCGTATCCGGTATCCTGACACACATAATTATCACTGCCTGCTAAATATTTAACTACATCTGCAACAGTTATATTCTGAGTGTCAAAAGAAATGGTTTCATTTTCTGCATCTAACTTGTTTTCGCTGATACCTTCAATTCTTAATGAAACTGTTTTTGATTGAGTAGGTAACTGTGTATCGTAATCTATCGAGAAAATGTTGCAGCCACCGTTTTCCTTATATTTGTTATATGCAACCAATGCACGGAAGCCCTGTTCTGTTGCCATAGCATTGTATGCAGTATCGGAATAGCCAAACATATTGTCTGAGGTTTTGTAAGACAATAAGGCATCTAAAATGCTGATATCATTTTTAATAAATCTTGCGTCCTGATCACTGTCTATTCCAAGAGACGAAAGTGCAATAATAATTGAAGATGCAGAG
>CALDNB010000031.1 GCA_937914775.1 uncultured Clostridia bacterium | reverse complement strand
CTGGAATATCATAATAATTCATATTTTTATTTGTTTTGTATTTAATAACAATAACTTTATTATCATTAATTAAAAATGTTCTTACTGCTTTAAAATTTAAAGATGCGGGTGACAGATTTGTTTTAAATCTTGAGGGTTACTTTACGGGCGGTTGTTAATTTTGTTTAACATATATATTATTACAAGGTAGGAGGCAGAATCGTGAATAATAGCGAAAAACTACTTCATTTGCAAAAAATGAAAAGTGCTGCGGAAAAGATTTCTTCTAAGAATCCCACAGACAAAATGAGTGCAAGAAGTAAAATGATGTCACTGTTTGACGAAGGTTCATTTGTTGAACTTAACTGTTTTGACAGTGAAGAAGGACAGGGTGTAGTTACAGGTTACGGCGCAGTTAATGACAGACTTGTATATGCTTATGTTCAAAACAGCAGCGTTTTAGGCGGTGCAATAGGCTCAACAGAAGCCGCAAAAATTTTAAATGTTTTATCACTTGCTGAAAAAACAGGTGCTCCCGTAGTAAGTATTGTTGATTCAAAAGGTGTAAAGATTGAAGAGGGCATAGATGTTCTTAATTCTTTAGGTGAACTTTTTGCAAAAACTGCTTCACTTTCAGGCGTAGTTCCGCAGATTTCAGTAATTGCAGGACCTTGTGCAGGCGGCTCGGTATTTGTTCCGTCAGCATCTGATTTTGTATTTGTTATTAATAATGTTTCGGGTATGTACCTTACAGGTCCTTCTGTAACAAGAGGTATCACAGGTAAAGATACAGACTCTGAAAAATTAGGCGGAGCAAAGGTATTAAGCGAAAACGGTATTGCAGATTTTATTTGTGATACTGAAGAAATGTGTTTTGCGCAGGTAAGAAACTTAATTAATTATCTTCCGTCAAATAATCTGGAAGTTGCAGTTGACTTGCCAACTGATGACATTAACAGAATTTCAGAAAACCTGAATTATGCTGTTGCAGATGATGGCAAACCTTATGATATGAAAGGTATTATTGCTGAAATTGCTGACAACAATATTGTAATTGAAGATAAAAAAGATTTTGCAAAATCTATGGTTACTGCTTTTGTTAAATTAAACGGAGCAACAGTTGGTATAGTTGCAAATCAGCCTGACGTTAACAGCGGTATCATTGATATTGACGGAGCCTTAAAGGCGGCATCATTTATTGCAAAATGCGACAGTTTCAATATCCCTGTAGTTACTTTTGTTGATACTGACGGTTTTGCAATCGGGGAACAGTACGAAAACAAAGGTATAAGTAAAGCGGTTACAAAGTTACTTGGTGCTTACACTTGTGCAACAGTTCCAAAGATTACTGTTGTTGTAAGAAGAGCATACGGAAGTGCATATCTTGCTATGGGTTCAAAATCTGCTGGTGCAGACTTTGTATTTGCTTATCCTACTGCAGAAATTGCAGTATTAAGTGCTGAAGCGGCTGCAAATATCTTGTATAACGATAAAATTGCAGGTTCAGCAAATCCGATGAAATCAAGACCTAATATTATTCAGGAATTCAGGGATAAAGATGCGGCTCCTTATGAGGCTGCTAAAAAAGGTTATGTAGATGATGTGATTGTTCCTGAAACTACAAGACAGCGTTTAATCAGTGCTCTTGAACTTTTAGCAAGTAAAAGAGTTTCTAATATCGCTAAAAAGCACAGCAATATTTAAAATAGGGAAGTGAATTGTTATGATACAACAGGCATTTGTTATTTCTGTAATCGGATACTTTCTTTGCTTTGCGGTTTTGGCAGTTATTTGGGCGGTTTTATCAATAATGAAAAAATTGATGACAGAAAAAAAACCTGCCGCAGTTCCGGAAGTAAAACCTGCACCTGAAGTAAAGGTCGTAGCAGAAAACAATGATGATGACGAAATAATTGCAGTATTAACTGCTGCAATTGCCGCATCACTTAATACATCTGGCAGTAATTTAAGAATTAAATCTTTTAAAAGATTGCCGTCAGGTCTTTCGAGATGGGGCACAACATCTGTTAATGAAAATTTAATTAACAAATTATAATTTGGAGGTAACTGTAATGAAAAAGTTCAGAATAAATGTAAATGGTAAATCTTACGAGGTAGAAGTAGAAGAATTAGGTGGCGTAGCATCACCTGCTCCTGTTGCAGCACCTGCACCAACAGCAGCCCCCGTTGCAACTCCTGCAGCAGCACCTGCACCTGCTCCTGCAGCACCTGCAGCAAGCGGTAATGCAGGAAGTGTTACTGTAGCGGCTCCAATGCCCGGTAATATTATTAAAGTTAATGTTAATGTTGGCGACAAAGTAACAAGCGGTCAGGCAGTAGTTATTTTGGAAGCAATGAAAATGGAAAATGAAATTGCCGCTCCACAGGACGGTGTTGTAGCATCAATTAACGTTACACAAGGTGCAACAGTTAATACAGGCGATGTATTGATTACTCTTAACTAATAAAAGTTAATTCAAAATTATTAGAAAGGGTGGACAAAGTTGCAACTGTTTATAGATGGATTAGTTAATTTTTTCCAAAGTACAAGTGTGTATAAAATTTTTGCACAGGGTGCTGACAGTTTTGTTTCCCTTGGTACTGCGGATTTAGGTTCAATTATAATGATAGGTATTGCTTGTGTACTTATCTATCTTGCTATAGGTAAAGGTTTTGAGCCCCTTTTGTTATTGCCTATGGCGTTTGGTATGCTTCTTGCAAATATACCAGGTGCAAACATTATGCACAACGAATTTTTTGTTGGTACAGGGCAGGAAGAACATTTTGTAATTGATTACGGACGAATTTTACATGAGGGCGGTTTGTTTGACCTATTGTATTTAGGTGTTAAACTTGGTATTTACCCATCACTTATTTTCTTGGGTATTGGTGCTATGACTGATTTTAGTCCTCTTATTTCAAACCCCAAGAGCTTTATCCTTGGTGCTGCAGCACAACTTGGTGTATTTGTTGCATTCTTTGGCGCAATACTATCAGGTTCCTTTACACTTGGCGAAGGTATGTCAATTGGTATTATCGGCGGTGCCGACGGTCCTACTGCTATTTTGGTAACAAAACAGTTGGCTCCAACATTGTTACCCGCTATTGCTATTGCGGCATACTCATATATGGCGTTAATTCCGATT
>CALDNB010000030.1 GCA_937914775.1 uncultured Clostridia bacterium | reverse complement strand
TAGTGATACCGTGTGGGTTCGACTCCCACCACCTGCACCAGAAAAAAGCATCAATCTTGATACGAGATTGATGCTTTTTTTATGCCAGTTTTAAATATCACTTTTATAATCTATTTCCTTTTTCAATCTGCTCAAAAGAACAGCCGACAATATTGCGGCAAGTACATTTACACCTACAAAATTAAACCATATTCCGTCAAGACCAAAGTTCCAAAAGACACCAAGAAGCAATACAGGGAAGACAAAAGCAACTGTGACCGACATAATTGTTGCCTGAAGAGGCTTTTCTATTGCAGTAAAATAACTTTGTGTTGTAATCGCAATCCACCTGAAAACATAAGCGAAACAGAATAACCTAATCGCGTGGCATGAAATATCAAAAAGTCTTATTTCTTCTGCTTTTACAAACCAGGAAGCAACTGTGTCTGAGAAGAAAAACAAAATGGCAGTCGATATAAGACCGACAGTTGCGGTACCTGTGTAAGCGCATTTTGCGATACTTTTCACTCTCTTATAATTCTTTGCACCCCAATTGTATCCAAGTGCAGGTGACAGAGAATCGGCAATACCGTAAAGTAATGGCCAGCAAAGGTCACTTGCATACATAAGAACTGCATATACGGCAACTGCTGTTTGTCCGCCGCCTGTGCCTAAAGTTTTCACTCCAACTGTCATAAGAGAGATGTTCATAAGTATAGATGTAAGTCGCCCTGATATGTTGCTTAAGAATACAGGAGAACCGCAGGCGGCAATCTGTCGTAACATTGAAAACGAAAATCTGGGCTTTACAAATTTAAGAAGTGCCTGTCTTGTAACAAACGGAATCATAGCAATTACAGATGATACACACATTGAAACAGATGTTGCAAGTGCAGAACCAACAACATCCATTTTACAAACAAGAAGAAAGAAACTAAGAAGTCCCAGCGTTAAAAGGTTGCAAAATATATTGATAATCATACTTGTTTTCACAAATCCGCTTATACGAAGATAGTTGTCCATTGCAAAAAATATTGCTGCAAGAGGGCTGCAAAGTGCGGCAGTACGAAGGTATCTTACAGAGGTGTCAAGGAGAACATCATCTGCACCCATCAAAGATGCCAAAGGCACTGCAGCAAAATACATAATGGAACCCATTATTATTGATACACAAAATATCATTATAACAGAACTTGAAAAAATGTTGTTTGCAGTTTCATAGTCTTCTTTACCAAGGGCAACAGATATTGGTGCAGATGCTCCGACACCAATAAGGTCAGCAAGAGAAAAGTTTATCATAATTAGTGGAAACGCAATATTAACGGCAGCAAACGCACCTTCTCCAAGTATCTGACCTATAAACATTCCCTCGAAGATACTGTATATTGACATAGCAAACATACTTATCATTCCGGGCATTGCTATTTTAAAAAACAATTTCCACGGATTCATTGTGGCGTACATAATTTCTGTATTATTCATTTTTAACGTTCCTTTAGCATTTTAAATATTCAGTATTTTACATATTAACACAAAACCAATTTAATATCAAGTTGTATATATTTTCTTTTTTATCAAATAATATCAAAAGGTGATAATGTGAAAGTATCAAAGAGCATTTCTGAAAATCTTGAATACATGAAAAACAAACTGAGTTTCGGTTTAAGTTCTGATGTCATTTTAAAGGAATTTACCGTAAACGCAGGTATTGGGAAAAAATACAAAGCATTTCTGATGTACTTTGAGGGAACAACCAATACAAACCAGATTGACGAGTATATTATAGGCTCAATGCACCTGATGCCGAGAAATGCAATCAACTACAACTTGGAAGAACTTGTAGAAAACCAGTTAATAACCAGAAACCAACTTACTAAATACAGCGAACTTGAACAAATTATTGAAAGAATAAACTACGGCGGTTGCGCAATATTTGTTGACACTTTAGACGTTGCATTTGTTGCTGACGTTAAGGGCTGGAATATGAGAAGTCTTGACCAGCCCGTTGCTGAGGGGATTGTAAAAGGTCCTCAGGTCGGTTTTATTGAAACCTTAAGAATTAACACTGCTTTGGTTCGAAAAATAGTCAGAAACGAAAACCTGATATGCGAAAATATAAATGTAGGCAAAACAGGCATTACCTCCTGTAACATTTTATACGTTAAAAATGTTGTAAATGACAATCTCGTTAAAGAAGTCAGGCGAAGAATTAACAAAATAACAGTTGACTATATTAACGACTCAGGGGAACTTGAGCAACTGATTGAAGATTTTTCGTGGTTACCAACTCCGCAGATACTGTCAACGGAACGTCCTGACAGAGTTGCATCAGCAGTTTTACAGGGTAAAGTAGCCATATTAGTTGACGGAAGCCCGTTCGCTCTTATTTTACCTATAAATGCATTTGAACTTACACACAGTTCAGAAGACAATTATTTGCGTTTCCCTTATGCAAATCTGCTTCGGATTATACGGATAATTGCAATGATTACTTCTCTGCTACTGCCTGGGATTTTCATAGCCATAGTGAACTTTCACCACGAGGCAATACCCCTTGACCTCCTCTTCGCTATTGAGGCTACAAGGGAAAAAGTGCCCTTTTCTTTAACAACAGAATTAATAGTACTTGAAATCGCATTCGAATTTATACGAGATGCAAGTGTCAGAATGCCGTCATCTGGCGGTAATGCTATAGGCATAATCGGCGGACTTGTAGTAGGTCAGGCGGCAGTTGAAGCAAATCTTGTAAGTCCGATAGCACTTATTATTGTAGCATTAACAGGAATAGGGTCCTTTGTAATTCCTAATTACTTTCTTGGTTTTTCATTCAGAATAGTAAAATATTTATATATAATTGCAGGGGCACTGGGGGGATTTTTAGGCATATCACTTGCAATGTTTTTACAAATAATATGGCTGTGTTCATCACAGTCTTTCGGAATACCATTTTTTGCACCATTAGCACCAAAATACGACAGCGACCCTGCAGGAACATTTTTTGTTAAACCAATATGGAAAAGAAGAGGTACAGCAAAAGTATTAAGCACCAAAAAGGAAGGCATAAAAAGTTCCAGAAACTGGGCAAAAGGCAAAGATAAAACGATATATCAACCAGATGACACGATAGATATTTCTTAAGGGTGATACAAATGAACAAAGCAACTGCTTTTTCAGAAAAAGAACTAATATTCGTAGTAGTAAATTCAATAATTACCAAACTTTATCTGCTATATCCTAAAACTGTTATTAGTTACGGAAAATCAGCATCTATTCTTCTGACGCTTTCAGTAATTGCAGTAGGTTATATATTTGTATTTACTGTTGCTTCTCTGTTTAATAAGCGAGGCTTAAAACTAAATAAAATAACAAGTATCATTATTGCGCTTACTTTAATATGTATAAGCGGTTTGTTCTTACGTTCTGTGTCGGAAAGCATTAACATAACTCTTTTACCAAATATAAGCGTACACCTGATTTCTCTGTTTTTTATAACAGGAGTTTGTATTGCAGTTTACTCAGGACTAAAAGCAATAGTCAGAAGCCATGCAGTAATAGTACCAATCACACTTACCGTAACACTCATAATGCTTTTATCAAATATAAAACATATAAATATAAACAATATATATCCTGTATTCGGTGACGGCATATCCTCCTTTACGCCTGTTTTTATGCTGTCAAGTTATTTCAGCGACTTTTTTCTTGTAACACTTATATCTAAATATATGAGCAAAAACACAAATGCAAAAAAAGTTATAATTAAAGGATTTGCGGTGTCTTCAGTGATACTGTTGTTAATGATTTCGTTTATTCTTTTAACTATAAACGAAAGTACAATAATACCCGTTTACAAACTTGCGCAAAATATTGGCGTCGGTTCATATACACCGCGACTTGAAGTAATTTACTCTTTTGTTTGGTTTTTAAGTTTTTACCTTAATTTTTCATTTATTATTTGTATGTGCAATAACCTTTTGTGTAGCGGTAAAACCAACAAAAAACTAATTATCCCTCTTGCACTTGTGTCCTTTGCAATAAGTATATTACCAAAAAATACAAATCAGTTGGAGATGTCTTTAAATGCTTTAATGTATGTTAGAATTGCAGTATTTTATATTTTGCCTGTAGTTATTATGCTTTTTAAAAGGAGGCAAAAAATATGAAAAAAATATTGATTATCGTTTTACTTGTTATTAACTTGACAGGTTGTTACGGTAACTCTGACATTAATAAACTGGCATATCTTATGGCAATCGGTATAGACAACGGAGAATACACATTTCAGTTTGCAAATCCAATAAATTTTGTAGGCAAGGAAAACGGTTTCGGCAGTGAGGCAGAAAACTCATCATTAAAGACAGTCACAGTTAGCGGAGATTCGTTGTTTGAGGCATTTTCGGTAGCACAAAGCAGAATTACAAAAACTATTGACACTTCGTACCTTAAATTACTTTTGTTTAATAAATTATATAAAAACGGAAATATAGGCTCAGATTTAAGAGCAATAGAACAGTCACCGAATTTTCATAAAGACGTATATGTTGCAGTTTGTGAAAACTCCTGCAAGGAGTTTTTAGAAGAAATTACAACACCTCTTGAAATTAACCCCGCTAAATACTATGAAAACATTTTCAATGTAAGGTACAACGAATATTCGTCTGCTGTGAATTTAAAATCATCGTGTAACAAATATGTCATTATGCCTGTGGTTACCAAAAACAAAATTGCATACAAAAGCGCAGTTGTAAAAGACGGAATGATTACTAATATTACTGAGATGCAGGACGGTAAAATGTACAATATTATTTCGGGCAACCTTAAAGAATTCGGTTATTTTCTAAAAACTCCAAAATGCGATTTGAGGCTGTATTCAAACACAAAACCAAGAACGGTAATTAAAGATAAAACTGTAGCGGTTACTTTCACTTATGACTGTGAGGTTTTGGAAAACACCTTAAATACAGATATGACAACAATTAAAGAAGCGATAAAAGAGCAGTTAACTGCAAATATAAATGAATTCTATAAGAAATATTATAAAGAAACTGATTGCGATGTATTTTATTACAAAAAACTATACAAGAAAAGATTTTTAACTAACAAAGATTGGGACAAATTCAATTCGTCGGTATCACCGAATCAACTGAATTTTAAAGTAACAGTAAAAATTAACTCAGACAGAAACGGAGAAAGAATATGAAAAGAAAAATTTATTGCACATTTACTGTAATAATTGCGGCACTTACTGTTGTGTGTCTTTATGGTCTTGTTGAAGCAAAAAACTATAAAAATGTTGTAAGGGCAAACTACAGAAGATGTTATTCAGAATTAGTCAACTATGTAACAGACATAGACACAACATTATCAAAAGCAGTTATAACAAATGACCATAAACAAATGTCACTGTTATCAGAAAAATTGTGGTTGTATTCTGCTTTTGCAAAAGAAAATTTAGGAATGCTTCCTCTTTCCTCTTCGGAACTTGATAAAACTCAGAATTTTTTAGCACAGGTAGGCGATTACTCCTACTCTCTAGCAAAACAATTAAACGAGGGCAAAGAATTAACAGATGACCAGTACAGTCAACTTGCTTCCCTTGTTGATTATTCAGACACTTTATCAAGTCAACTGCTAAATATGGAAGAGGGTGTAATGAACGGAGAAATTCCCGTTGAATTTG
>CALDNB010000029.1 GCA_937914775.1 uncultured Clostridia bacterium | reverse complement strand
TCAACGCCTGTTACTTTTGAATTTAACAAGCCCTGCTCAACAAATTTATCTTTAATTGTTTTGAAGTAGTCAGCAATATCTGATAATTTGTCAAGGGACAAGCCAGTGTCATATTCTGTACCTGCAAGTGTAGCAACCAACGGCTCCGTTGGAGGCTGAGAAGTACCAAGTGCCAAAGGTGAAATAGCACAGTCAACAATGTCACAACCTGCTTCTATCGCTTTTAAATAAGTCATTGAAGCAACACCGCTTGTGTAGTGAGTGTGTAATTCAACAGGAATTTTAACCGCACCTTTAATACCCTTAACTAAATCATAAGCAACATAAGGTGTTAAAAGACCTGCCATATCTTTGATACAGATTGAGTCAGCACCCATTGATTCAAGTTCTTTTGCAAGCTTTACAAATGATTCGTTTGAATGAACGGGACTGATTGTGTAAGAAAGTGCCGCCTGAACGTGACCTTTTTCTTTCTTGGTTGCATTAATAGCAGTTTTTAAGTTTCTTACATCATTTAAAGCATCAAAAATTCTTATAATATCAATACCGTTTGCAATACTTTTCTGAACAAAATATTCAACAACGTCATCAGCATAATGTCTGTAACCAAGAATATTCTGTCCTCTGAAAAGCATCTGCAATGGTGTTTTCTTTGCTTTATCTTTAAATTTTCTTAAACGTTCCCAAGGGTCTTCATTTAAAAATCTGAGACATGCATCAAATGTAGCGCCGCCCCATGCTTCTAAAGCGTTATATCCTACGTCATCAAGTTTCTCAATGATTGGAAGCATATCTTCAGTTGACATTCTTGTAGCAATCAAAGACTGATGAGCGTCTCTTAATACGGTTTCGGTAATTTTTACCTTTGCCATAACTATCTCCTCCTTTTATATAATTCCTAAAATTCGTGCAAATGTAAGGAATACACCTGCAGCAACAGCAGAGCCGATAACACCTGCAACGTTAGGTCCCATAGCGTGCATTAACAAATAGTTTGTGGGATTTTCTTTCTGTCCAACTGTCTGAGACACACGTGCAGCCATCGGAACAGCAGATACACCTGCAGAGCCTATTAACGGATTTACTTTTCCTTTTGTCAGGAAGTACATAACCTGACCGCCAAGCAAACCGCCTGCTGTACTTATTGAAAATGCAACAAGTCCCAAAACAACTATAAGAAGTGTTTTTGGATTTAGGAATGACTGTGCAGATGCAGTAGCACCAACAGTTACGCCTAAGAATATTGTAACAATATTAATAAGTTCGTTCTGCGCAGTTTTTGAAAGTCTGTCAGTAACACCCGCTTCTTTAAACAGGTTACCAAGCATTAACATACC
>CALDNB010000028.1 GCA_937914775.1 uncultured Clostridia bacterium | reverse complement strand
TCCGGTGCCATTGAGCAGGATGCCGACGTTGTACTTATGCCTTACCGTGACGAATATTATAACGAAAACACCGAAACACCGGGACAGGCTGAAGTTATTATTGCAAAACACAGAAGCGGTGAAACGGGCAAGGTGTTCTTAAACTGGCAAAGCGAATACACAAAATTTGCAGATTTTGATTATACACATACGGAAAGTTAATTATGGATAAACTAATTATTAAGGTTTTGTCTTTTATAGACAAATATCAGTTGATTGAAAACAAGAAAACAGTTCTTGCGGCAGTTTCGGGCGGACACGACAGTCTTTGTATGCTGCATCTTTTAAATGAAATTAAAAACATTCGCGGATTTGATTTGAAAGTAATGCACTTAAATCACGATTTTCGTGCCGAGGCTGACAGCGATATGGAATTTGTAAAATCTGTTTCTGAAAAGTTGGGACTGGAGTTTTTTGGCGAAAAAGTTAACGTGGAGCAGTATGCAAAGAAACAGGGGATTTCCTTTGAGACTGCAGGACGTCAGGTACGTTATGAGTTTTTTGACAGAGTGGCATCAGAATTTCCTGACAGCGTTATTGCAACTGCACACAATGCCAACGACAACATAGAAAGTTTTTTTATGCACTTAATGAGAGGAAGCGGTCTTAACGGCCTTTCGGGTATAAGTGCAAAAAGGGACAATATAATAAGACCGTTACTTTTTGTAACCCGTGAAGAAATAGAAAGTTACTGCAATGACCACAAAATCGTGCCCGTTATCGATATAACCAATGAAAGCGACGATTATACAAGAAACGACATACGGCACAACGTTATTCCCGAAGTTTTAAAAAGATGCAGTATAGACAGTCTTACGCGGACCATGGACATAATTAATGAAGAAAACAGATTTTTTGAACAATATGTTAAATCTATTGCCAAAAGTTGCATAATAGATTATAATGGGGTTTCAAAACTTGTTGTAAAACAGTTTAAAGTTTTGGATAAAGCAGTAAAAAGAAGAATTTTGTATGAGTTTTTAAAAGACAGTCCTGACGTGGGACTTATTCACATTGACGGAATTATAGAGATAGCAGAAAAAAACAGAGGCGGAAGCATAGCAGAACTTCCGGGGGGAAAAAAGATAAAACTAAATAAAGGGATGTTGGAAATTGATGAATAAAAATGTAGAGAGAATTCTGTTTACTGAAGAACAGTTGAAAAATCGTGTAAGCGAAATGGCACAGGAAATTAACAAACATTATAAAGGTGAGCCTGTAGTTGTTGTATCGGTTTTAAAAGGCAGTGTTGTATTTGCAGTTGATTTGATAAAACAACTTGATATGCCTGTTTCACTTGATTTCATTTGTGCATCGAGTTACGGCTCGGGAACTATTTCTTCAGGCAAACTTATTATAAAAAAAGATGTTGAATTAGATGTGGAAGGGAAAAATATACTGTTGTTGGAGGATATTATTGATACAGGAGAAACCTTGCACGAAATAATGAAAATGCTTAAAGGAAGAGGAGCAAAAAGCATCGTAACTGCAATGATGTTTAACAAACCTGCCCGACGCAAAAAAGCAGTTCAGGCAGATTTTATAGGATTTGATATTCCTGACGAATTTGTTGTGGGCTACGGTCTTGACTACGATGAGCAGTATCGCAATCTTCCTTATCTTGGAGTATTAAAAAGAAGCGTATATGAGAAATAAGAGAGGACGAGGATAGGTAAAAATGAACAAACATATTAAAAACATTGGCTTTTACGTATTGTTGTTTGCAGTAATTCTGGTTATATTCAGTCTGTATGCAAGTACGCCTCCTGCAGAGCCAAAGACTTACACAGATTTATATACTGCAGTTAACAACGAAAGTGTAAAAAAACTGACCGTTATTGAACAGACAGCAGTTGCACTGATGGAAGATGGTACAAAAATGGAAGTTACCATACCGCCTCTTGAACAGTTTTACGCTGATTTGGGAACAACAATAAGGTCACAAATGGATGCAGGGAAACTTGTGTTTAACCCTGAGCCACCCGAGGTAACTCCCTGGTGGATTTCAATGCTTCCCACTCTTGTAATGATAATTATATTCATTCTTTTCTGGGTGTTCTTTATTAATCAGGCACAGGGCGGCGGAGGCAAAGCAATGCAGTTTGGCAAGTCAAAAGCCAAAATGCTTAATGAAGAAAGTAAAAAATACAAGTTTGAAGACGTTGCAGGTGCAGACGAAGAAAAAGCAGAACTTGAAGAAGTTGTTGAATTTTTAAAAGACCCAAGAAAGTTTATGCAGTTAGGTGCCAGAATACCGAGAGGCGTACTTTTAGTAGGCCCTCCGGGAACAGGTAAAACATTACTTGCAAAAGCAGTAGCAGGTGAAGCAGGAGTTCCCTTCTTCAGTATAAGCGGTTCTGATTTTGTTGAAATGTTCGTAGGTGTGGGTGCTTCCCGTGTAAGAGACTTGTTTGAACAGGCAAAGAAAAACTCACCTGCCATTGTGTTTATT
>CALDNB010000027.1 GCA_937914775.1 uncultured Clostridia bacterium | reverse complement strand
AGAATCAATTTAAATAGTGGCATCTAATTTATACACTGATTCTATAATGATTTCATCGAAGATGAAATCGTCGATATGAATTCTTGCGAATTCCCGATATGTCATAAATGACTCGATATGTGCTTCGCACTCGATATGTTGCCTTGCGGCAACGATAAAGGAGGGGAAATATGTTTAAAAAGGTAATATCTTTATTGATTACTATTGTTTTGTTATCAATCAATGTTTTTGCCGTAGATTCTTACGGTGGTTACGACATTCCTGTTGACATTGATATAAACGGGGACTTTATTAAGTGTGTTCAAAAACCAATATTGATTGAGGGCACAACATATATTCCTTTACGCGCTTTTTCTGATTCAATTGGTGGCATTGTTACGTGGGATGAAAGTAAAAACGCTGCAACTATGGAAAAGGACGGTCATACGTTTATATTTTATCCTGATAAAGAATATTGCATTATAGATGGAGAGGAAAAGAAGCATCCGTCAATTATGTATAAAGATTTGACTTTTATTCCTGTAAGAGCAGTATCTGAAACCCTTGGGTTTGATGTTAGTTGGGACGAGTTCAACCTGACCGTTAAAATAGTTGCTGACAATGTTAATGTTTCGGAAGTTTGTAAAGACAAATCGTACACCTATGAAGATATTTTATACCTTGGCAAAATAATTCAGATAGAATGTGGGTATTCTCCTTTTGAAGTTAAACTTGGAGTTGCAGGAACAATCGTCAATCGAATGAAATCCTCTGCTTTTCCAAACACAATAAAAGAGGTTATTTTTGACACAAAATACGGAGTTCAGTTTCCGCCTGCACATACCGATATGATTAACAGAACGCCAACAAAAGAAAGCATTATTGCAGGTAAATGTGCTCTTAATGGAGTAAACATTGTTGGTAATTCTCTGTATTTTATTGAAACACGAAATGCCGGGTCTTCCTGGGCGCATAAAAACAGACCTCATTATACCAATATTGGCAGTATGTCTTTTTATGAGTAAGATATGAAAAAATGCTCGTGATATTATCACGAGCATTTTCTTATATAAACTGTTTTAATGCAAATTTAATTGTGTCCTCTACGGACAAATCTTTTGGTGCTTTGGACACGGCTGTTACAGCGTCGTTAAAGGAATAGCCAAGGGCAGTCAGTGCCGTTACCGCTTCATTTTCTGCAGAAGCAGAAGAAGAGGGATTTTCGTCAACTGCAAAAGATGTTTTGGTGCTTACTTTATCTTTTAACTCCAAAATAATTCTTTGTGCAAGTTTTGGTCCTACGCCCTGAGCGGCAGAAATTGCTTTGGGGTTATTTGTAACCACTGCAACGGTGAGATTATTTGGAGACAAAACTGACAAAATGCTGATTGCGGCTTTAGGTCCTACACCGCTTACTGAAATAAGAAGTTCAAAAGCACTTTTTTGCTCCATAGTAGGAAAGCCGTACAATTCAAAGATATCTTCTTTTACATAAAGGTAAGTGTAAAAAGTTACCCTTTCGCCTTTTCCTTTTAGGTTATCGGAAGAGGTGGTGATTTTATAGCCTATGCCGTTTGCTTCAATTACAACGTAGTTTTCACCGATATAAGTAAGTTCACCTTTTATATATTCATACATTTTCAGTTGCCTCCTTTTAGAATAGAGTAGTTAGTGTGAGCGTGGCACACGGCAATTGCAAGAGCATCTGCAGTATCGTCGGGTTTTGGCACTTCGTTAAGTTTAAGTATTGACTTAACCATTTGCTGTACCTGATTTTTTTGTGCTCTGCCGTACCCTACAACCCCTTGTTTTACCTGAAGAGGGGTGTATTCATAAACGGGGATATTATTATTCTGTGCCGCAAGGATTAAGACGCCCCTTGCCTGACCTACCGCAATGGCAGTTTTTGCGTTATTATTGAAAAACAATTCTTCTATTGCTACCTGGTCAGGTTTATATTTATCTATTATGTAACACATATCGTCATACACCATTTTAAGACGTACGGGGAGAGGAGTATG
>CALDNB010000026.1 GCA_937914775.1 uncultured Clostridia bacterium | reverse complement strand
AGCCCCTTCGTGACGCCTTTGCGCCTCCTGTATTTTATCTTGGATTGTCCAATAATTTAGAATGTGCTCTTGGAATAACTGACGGATTTTTCAATAGTTTTGACTTGCCCTATACAAATTGGGAATTAAGAGAATTTGCAGTAAAAGGTATTGTACCGCCTGAACTTAATACACAGGAATTAAAGAGATTTATCGTATCATTAGTTGAGGTATCTAAAAAGGGACTTATAAACAGACAAAAAGGGGAAGAAGTATTAATTGACTGCCTTTTTGAAAGAGCAAATAATTTAAGTTGCCCTGCTCTTACGGTCAAGGAAAGGCTTCAAAATGGAGAATCTTTAGAAGAGATTATTATAGATTATTCAAAGATAAATTAAAGGAGAAAGTATGTATAAGTATTTGTTATGGGATATAGACGGAACGGTTCTTGACTTTCTGGCGTCCGAAGCCTATGCTATAAGAACATTGTTTCGTAAGTACAATCTGGGAGAATGCACCGACGAAATGTTAAAACTGTATTCTGCTACAAACGTAAAATACTGGGGTATGCTTGAAAGAAACGAAATTACCAAGCCCGAAGTCCTGATTGGAAGATTCCATGAGTTTTTTGGTATTATCGGCGTTGATACATCTGTTGCTGAAAAGTTTAACGAGGAATACCAGGTTACTTTGGGGGACCATATAGAGTTTGTAGAAAATGCCGAAGAAACGTTGCATTCCTGTAAGGGAAAATACGTTCTTGCCGCTGTTACAAACGGCACAAAAGTTGCACAGAAAAAGAAACTTCGTGTGTCAGGACTTGATAAAATCTTTGATGCCATTTTCATCTCAGAAGATGTTGGTTATGAAAAACCAAACAAGCAGTATTTTGAATGTGTTTTTGAAAAGTTGGGTATAACAGACAAAAAAGAAGCACTTATTATAGGCGATTCCCTTATGGCTGATATGAAAGGCGGTTATGATTCTGGTATTGATACCTGCTGGTATAATCCCCAACACAAACCAAACACTCTTGAAATACCTGTTACTTATGAAATTGACAGTATTAGTAAATTGAAAAATATATTGTAAGGGAGAATAATTATGGTTAAGCACATTATTTTATGGAATTTAAAAGAGGAATACAACACTGATGAAATTAAAGCAGGAATAAAAAACGGACTTGAAAGTCTTAAGGGTGAAATACCGGGACTTCTGGAAATTAAAGTAATTATTAATCCTTTGGAAACTTCAAATTCAGATGTTATGCTTTATTCGGCTTTTGAAGATTACGACAGTCTTAAAGGTTACGCAGTTCATCCGAAACACGTCTACGCTGCAGATACTTTTGTAAGACCGTTTACAAAATCAAGGAGTTGTATGGATTACGAGGACTGATAACACAACAACAGGATGTTTTAAACAAACAGTTGCAAAAGTATGGACCTTGTGGTATATTTTATATGTTTGATTTTGCATTTTAAAAGGTGATTAAATGAATTTGCTTACAATTATTATGTTGATTTTTTCAGTTCTTGGTGCTATAGACAGAATACTTGGCAATCGTTTTGGCATGGGTAAAGAATTTGAAAAGGCTTTTATGCTTTTAGGTGCAATGGCACTTTCTATGATTGGTATGATAGTTGTGTCGCCGTTTATTGCTGAGATTATGAAGCCTGTATCAGTGTTTTTTTCAAATGTTTTACATATTGATTCTTCTATTATTCCGGCATCTTTGTTTGCTAATGATATGGGCGGTGCTTCTCTGGCTGTTGAAATGGCAGCAAATGAAAAAACAGGATTATATAATGCCCTTGTTGTTTCATCTATGATGGGATGTACCATATCTTATACAATTCCCTTTTCTTTAGGTGTAGTTAAAAAAGAACAACACAAAGAGTTGCTGTTAGGGCTTTTATGCGGAATAGTAACCATACCGATTGGCTGTATAATTTCAGGAGTAATCTGTAAGATACCGTTTGGTTCATTGTTATTAAATCTTTTACCGATAGTAATATTTTCGGGAATTATAACGCTTGGACTTGTCCGTTTTCCGGAACTGTGCGTTAAGATATTTAAGGTGTTTGGCATATTTATTACATCCATTATTACAATTGGACTAACGCTTGGAATTATCAGGTTTCTAACCGGGTTTGAAATTATAAAAGGACTTGCCACCATAGAAGAAGGTGCTGCAATATGTATAAATGCTGCTGTTGTGTTATCCGGTGCATTCCCACTTATGTTTATTTTGTCAAAGGTCCTGGCTAAACCTCTTAAAGTTATTGGAGAAAGAATAGGAGTAAACGAAAACTCGATAGTAGGTCTTGTTTCAAATCTTGCTTCAAGTACAACGGTATTTGGAATGATGGAAAAAATGGATAAAAAAGGTGTATTGTTAAATTCAGCATTTTCTGTATCAGGAGCATTTGTTCTGGGAGGTCACCTTGCTTTTACTATGGCTTTTGACAAGGCATACGTTGTTCCTGTTATTGCCGGTAAACTTGTTGCAGGAGTCCTTGCAATTCTCCTTGCAAATATAATATTTAACAAAACACAATCAGAATCACCGGAGGAAAATCAATGAATAAGAAAGCGTTCTTTTACTTTGACGATGTTATATGGCTGTTTCGTGACCTGACGAGGGAGAAACCAAAGTCCATATTTGACCATAAGTATCTTAAATTTTTAAAAGAAGCGCATGACAAATACGGATTTAAGGTCCAGATGAATGCATTTTACCGCACAGACTATTTTTACGGACTTGATGAATTTACCCTTTCCGAAATGACTGACCAATATAAAGAAGAATTTAAAGCAAATTCAGACTGGCTTAAAATAGGTTATCATTCAAAACAGGAGTTCCCTGATTATCCTCTTGTAAACATAAGTTACGAGGATATGGTAAAGGATTTTAAATCAATCAAAAACGAAGTTGTCCGTTTTGCAGGGGAAGAATGTTTTTCCAGTTGTGTTTGTTCTCACTGGAGACCGATAAGCAAAGCGGGTTGCAAGGCGTTATATGACAACGGAATAGTATTGGTAAACGCAACAGGTGGTCCTGTTACAGAATATGACGAAAACACCGACATATTACCTTACGGACATTCTTACAGACTTCTTCAGAACAGACAGCCTGAAACAAAGATTTTTACAAGAATCAGTCTTAATAAGGCTATTTCGTCTTCCATTTGCGGATATAACCATTTAACTCAGGAACAGTTAGAGGAAACAAATTGCACTCTTAAAACTGTAAAAGACCCTGAAATTGGGCTACACTTTAAACAACTTCAAACTCACGGCATTGTTGTAAATTTAAGCAAACTTGATGAAATGGAAAAAGAATACGAAAAAATTCTTGACTGTGAATTTGTTGGACTTTGCGGGCACGAACAGTATTTTTATCCTGATTATTACGGATACCAGAAAGACCACGGCGAAAAACTTTTAAAGGCATGTGAGATTATTAATAAGAACGGGTTTGAGTTTATTTTTGCCCACCAACTTGTATAATAATTGTAAGAAAGGTAAATACTTATGAGGATTTTAGGCGTTGATTACGGCGAAGCACGTACCGGTGTTGCAGTAAGCGATGAACTTAATTTAACTGCACAAGGGGTTAAAACTGTTTTTGGGCGTAATCCCGAAAAAGTGGCTAATGAAGTTTCTGAAATTGCAAAACAGTATAACGCACAACTTGTTGTTGTGGGGTTGCCTAAAAATATGGACAACTCAATCGGTTTTCGCGGTGAAG
>CALDNB010000025.1 GCA_937914775.1 uncultured Clostridia bacterium | reverse complement strand
GCTTATATGAGCTTCTCAGGAAATTCCACACTAAGGATAAAACCGCATCTCTTATCTGTATAGGTGTGTGCTTTGCCATAGTTTGCATTTGTTATGGTTATCACCATATCAATGTGCTTGTTGTTGTTATTCTTACCCTTGATGTGGAACAAGAAGGATTCGTTAGGCTCAACCGGTGTATTATTATCACCGCGAAGTTTTGTAACTATCAAACTGCCATATTGAGGTTCGAACAGGGCGTAATAGTGGTTAGTTCCATTTGGATCCGTAGGATTTTCTTTGAATTGTTTCGGCTTCAATTTTACACTAATTTCATCTGACAACGTTTCCAACCAATCAGGATGTGTTGTTTTAATAGGGACAGTGCAATTTTCATCCTCAAACCAACCTACAAATGTGAATCCTGTACCGGGAGTGGCAGTTGAACCCATAATTGCTTTAGTATTTGTAGGGGTTTCACCATTGATTGTTAAAGCATTCAATCCACCTAAATCGGGGACAGTACAAACAATGTGATACTCAATTGGAGTTACCTTAACGTCATACCAGAAGATAAGATTGTTAGCCGATAAAGCGTCATCCGCTTCTTTACGGATTTCAAGAGTTTTAGCTCCATCATCCTCTGCCCTCAGCAAATATGTCATATCACCGTCAACAATAGCATTGTCTTTTGTTCTTGAAATTGTAGCGCCTACAGAACTTGATGAATCTATAATTGAAAGTACAGTTGCACGGTCATTATAAACTTCAGTAACACAGCCAACAAGACCGTCCGAAGTAACAACTGCATCGTTCTTTTCAATACCGTCATCACTGCCTTTGTTAATGGTAAAGGACTCATACCAACCGCCGTAATCTTTGTAAATTATATTTGCAGCAACATACTTAAACTGACCGTTTGACTGTTTTAGTTCAAGAAGGCTTTGCAGACGCTGGTTTTCCGCCTCCATACCCTCAATTTTACGCAAACGGTCATTAAGTTTGTTAATTGTATCTTTAAGTTCACTGTTTTCCTTTTGCAATTTGTCTATACTTTCAAAATTACCAAAGAAATTTTTAATACCGCTTGTTGTATAAGTAAAGGCTGACTGAACAGGCTTAACAACAGTCCCAATTACGCTTTTTAAAAACGGCGCTTTGATACTGTCTGAATTGTAAACAAAGGCAAGTACTAAAAATAAAACAGTAACAATTATTAATGTAATAAAAAATTTGTTTTTAAATAAATCTCTCATTTGAAATTCTTACTTTCTTTTTGAATATGCTCCTTTAAAGGAATTAATCTGTGCAGTACCAAGAGCAACACAGTCAAGAGGATTTTCCGCAATGTTTACCTTAATACCTGTCTCTAAAAGTATCAGTTTATCAAGACCTCTTAAAAGTGCACCGCCACCTGTCAGCATAATACCATTTTCAATAATGTCAGCAGCAAGTTCAGGAGGTGTCTGTTCAAGTGAATTTTTGATAGCATCAATAATTTCGTTAACTGGTTCTGACAAAGCATCTCTTATGTCTATAGAAGTAATTGTAATAGTTTTTGGAAGACCTGACATTAAGTCACGGCCTTTAATATCCATTGCCTTTTCTTCTTTCATAGGATAAGCAGAGCCGATTTTAATTTTAATTGTTTCGGCAGTTCTTTCACCTGTTAAAAGACTGTATTTCTTTCTTATATATTGAACAATGGCGTTGTCAAGTTCGTCACCGGCAACTCTTAAAGATAAACTTGTAACAATACCGCCTAAAGAGATTACCGCAACTTCAGATGTACCGCCGCCAATGTCAACAACCATACTTCCTACGGGCTCGTCAACGGGTAGCCCCGCACCAATAGCAGCAGCCATTGGCTCTTCAATAAGATGTGCTTCACGTGCACCAGCCTGCATAACCGCCTCGTCTATTGCTCGTTTTTCTACTTCTGTAGCACCGGTAGGAATACATACACTGACTCTGGGTTTGATAAAACCTCTGTGAGGATATGCTTTCTGAATAAAATATCTTATCATATTCTGTGTAATGTTGTAGTCTGCAATAACACCGTCCTTCATTGGTCTTATAGCAACAATATTTCCTGGTGTTCTTCCAAGCATGGCCTTAGCGTCATCACCAACAGCCAGTATCTGCTTTGTTTCGCAGTTAATTGCAACAACAGATGGCTCTCTTACTACTATTCCTTTTCCTCTTAAATGAACAAGTGTGTTGGCAGTACCTAAGTCAATACCAATATCTTTTGTAAAATTTCCCACAATAATCTCCCTTTTCATTTTAATTTATTTAATACTAAACCTGATACATATCCCGTCAAAGCACCGCAAGGTAATGATACTAACATAAGTATCGGGTAATATGTAACAATGTAAATATTATTCAAAAGAATTATCGCAACAATAACCTGTGCCAGATTGTGCATTAGTGCCGACATTACTCCTATGCCGATAATTGTGTACTTACTGTGCCTGTACAACAGAATAGCAGTAACAACAGAAAACAATGCTCCTGCAACGCTGTAAATCATTGTAACAAATCCGCCGTGAATAAAACTTCCGAGAATTGCACGGAGTAACGTTACAACAACTGCATCTTTTGCTCCATATTTAATAAGTACAATTAAAGCAACTATGTTTGCAAGACCGATTTTTCCGCCCGGTATGGGTAAAGGTACGGGAATAAAAGACTCCAAAACCTGCAAAACAATAGCAACTGCAACCATAAAACCAAGTAAAACATTTTTATTTTTCATAATAATTCCCTGTTAGTAAGATATACTGTCAACCTCACTTGCACCAACAAGTTTTATAACTAATTTGTTTGGTAAACAAACTATTACCTGATTGGGCTTTGAGATATAAAACCCGTTACAAACCTTGTCATTACAAGAAGAATTTGTAACACTTACCTTATTATTGCAAATACCAATTATATTATATCCTATATCAGTATTTATTTCAAGAGTTTTTTCTTTTGGCAGTTTGTCAAAGGAATAACTTTCAAGTAACTTTCCGTCATAATGAATTTCAACCCCTGTTGCTACCCCTTTGTATAAATATAAATTAAATAAAAACATAAATAATACTGCAATAATAACCGTAAATACAATAAGTATAATGTCGTGCTTATTTACCCGTAGAGCCAAATCCTCCTGCACCCCTTTTAGTAATGGTCAGATCATCAACCACATTAATTTCAGGTATAACTACAGGTGTAACCACTAACTGCGCTATACGTTCCCCGGGCAAAATTTCATAATCCTCATCGGAAAGATTATTTAATGAAACAAATATTTCGCCCCTGTAGTCGCTGTCAATTACACCTACAGAGTTAGATAATGTAATCCCCTTTTTAAAGCCCAATGAACTTCTGACATATATTAAAGCAACGTAGTTGTTGTCAGGAAGTCCTATTGCAATACCTGTAGGAATTATCGCTCTGTTACGTGCCTTAATTGTAACAGGACTGTCAATACAGGCAGGTAAGTCCATACCCGCTGCACCGTCACTTGCATAAAAAGGCGCAGGTATTTCTTTACCGATTTTTTCAGAAACGTATTTTATCTGTAACTCCATATTTTACACTCCTTTGTAGAACTTGCCTCTTGTAAATTCACAGTCAGGCATAATTCCTTTTTTGTAACAATCTAATATTTCAAGACATTTTTTTGGTGACTCGTCTAAAAACATAAGGCGTCCGAAACTTAAACCACAATTCTTTAATTCGTCAGTCTTATCGCTTAAAACAACCGGCAAACTGTTAAAAATCTCGTTTTTGCAGTGGTCTGTGCACTTAATTTTAAAATCAGTACCTGTTCTGTCGGTAAGTATTGCACCTTTTTTATTTTTGCACCCTACTGCAGACTTTATAAGACAGTTTTTGGTAATCATCAAGGGAATATAACCGTAAATAACACTTTCTAATGGAACTGAACTTTTAATGCCACGAATTTGGCTAAACATAAGTTCAGTTGATAACGTTATTTGCTTAACACCAAGTTCATTTAGCATTAAAGCACCGTAACTGTTAAAAGTATTAAGAGTAAAATCAGCATATATTTCTATGCCTGTTCCCTCAAGCATTTTAATCTGCCCTATGTTTCTTGCAAGAACTTTTTTGCAATTCTTAATAAGCACTTTTTCTTTAAGACCGACATAAGAAATTCTGGGTAAAACCGCAACTCCCTCACCGCAGTACAAGTCAAGAGGAACGTACAAATATTCGTAACCCGAAAATACCTTTAACTGCTCTTTATCTGATACCATTACGGAGTAATTAAAAACTTCGCCCTTAACATCATTTAATACAGGCAAATCAATTTTTAGCGGTTGCCGTCTGTGTGAATTAATAATTTCACAGTTTAACTTTTCAACTGCTATGCGCCTTACGTTGTTAATTTCTGAAATGGGCACAGTAACATTATTGTCAACTGTAATCTTAATATCCCCTGATACAAAATTTGTACCGCCAAGTTTTGCTAACTGAGAAGCAATTCTTTCGCCGTTAAGAGGTCTGTTAATTGCCATTTCCCCCTTTAATTCGCCCTTTACTGTAACACATAACCCCTTATGACAGGCAGTAAGTGAAAATGGCTCACCAGGTTTCAATTCTGCATCAAAGTCAACAGTTAACTTTCGTTCATAGTCTTTTATCTCTATCTTTTTTTGTTTTAAATAAGGATTATCAGGCTTGTTGTAACAAAACATATCGTTTAACTTACCGGTAAAATATCCGTCAGTAAGTCCGCCTCTGTAGAAAACCCCGTCTAATATATCATAGTCTTCCTTAGATACTTTGTCATCATTATCTAAATATTTTCTGTATGTGGAAACTACAGTTTTAACATAGTCAATCCCTTTCATTCTGCCCTCAATTTTTAAGGAATCAACCCCTGCGTTTTTAAGTTCTTTTATATGATTAATAAGCCCCATATCTTTAGGACTTAAAAGATTTCCTTTCTTGTTTTCAATACTGTATAAAAGCCGACAGGGTTGTGCACAGTTACCTCTGTTTCCGCTTCTTCCGCCTATAAAACTGCTCATTAAGCATTGTCCCGAATAGCAGACACATATTGCCCCGTGGACAAACACTTCAATTTCTATTTCTACCGCTTCTTTTATTTCTTTTATTTCAGCATAGGACAGTTCTCTTGCAACAACCACTCTTTTAAAGCCCAAATCCTGCAGCAGCCTTGCTCCCTCTTTGTCGGTTACTGTCATCTGGGTACTTCCGTGAATAGGAAGTTCGGGAACTACTTGTCCTGCGATTTTTGCAACGCCTAAGTCCTGAACAATTATTCCGTCAACACCTGTTTCACTTAAGAAGTTTAAATATTTAACCATCTGGGGTATTTCTTTGTCATTAATAAGAGTGTTAACTGTTACAAAAACTTTAACTCCCCGTAAATGGCAAAAATCAACTGCTTCTATTATCTCTTCATTGGTAAAATTAACCGCGGAACTTCTTGCATTAAATAGTGTACCGCCGAAATATATACTGTCC
>CALDNB010000024.1 GCA_937914775.1 uncultured Clostridia bacterium | reverse complement strand
TACTATAAAGTACAACTTGTCGTTTTTATATTTCTTTGAAAGATCTCTTAAGGTTTCATAGGTATAGCACACGCCGTCACGGTTTTTCTCTATATCCGATACCATATAATTTTCATATTCATTTACTGCACATAATGCCATATTGTATCTGTGCATTCTGTCTGTTATTCCGCTGTTGTCTTTATGAGGAACAGTACCCGTTGGAATAAAAATAATTTCATCAAGGTCTGCCTGTTTAGTAGCAAGTTCTGCCATATACAGATGACCGTTGTGAATGGGGTCGAATGTTCCTCCCAAAATACCGATTTTATTCATTTTTTCCACCTATTAAATCAGGTCTTTTTGTTTTTGTTCTTTTAATACTCTGTTCTTTTCTCCACGCTTCAATGTTTTTGTGATGACCGCTTAAAAGCACCTCAGGTACTTTTCTGCCCATAAATTCAGGCGGTCTTGTATATTGAGGATACTCAAGCAAATTATTGTAATGAGACTCGTCAATAAAGGACATATCATCTGATAATACGCCCGGCACAAGCCGTGCCACGCAGTCAGCAACAACTGCTGCAGGAAGTTCACCACCTGTCAGCACATAATCACCGATTGACAATTCAAAATCAACTATTTCTTCGATAATTCTTTCGTCAACGCCCTCGTAATGTCCGCAAAGCAGTATTATGTGTTCATAACTTACAAGTTCTTTTGCAATAGTCTGATTAAACACTCTTCCCTGGGGGGACATATAAATAACCGTGGGCTTTGTTTCGCAGTTTTCGGTAATACTTTTATAAGCATCGTAAATAGGCTGGGGCTGCATTACCATTCCCATACCTCCGCCGTATGGATAATCATCAACGCGGCGGTGCTTATCCTTTGAAAAGTCACGAATGTTAATGCAATTAATTTCTATTTTATTGTTTGCCCTTGCCCTTCCGATTATGCTTTCCGACAAAATATTATCTACCATTTCGGGGAATAAAGTAAGAATGTCAATTCTCATCTACGTATTCCTCCATCAGGCAAACATCGATTCTTTTACTGTCGATACTTATATTTTTAACTACTTCTTTGATTGCAGGAACAAGTATTTCTTTTCCGTCCTGTGATTTTACCACATAGACGTCGTTTGCCTTTAACTGCAAAACCTCCTGCACTTCCCCTAACAACTCGCCGTCATTGTAAACTCCAAGTCCTATTAAATCAACGATATAATAAGTGTTTTCGGGAAGTTCTGGCAAAGAGGATTTTTTTACATAAACCACCTTGTTGATAAACCCGGGAGTATCGTCAATAGAATCAACTCCCGAAAGTTTAATAATAAACAGGTTTTTCTGCTGACGGGAATTTGTGATTTCATACTGTTTTTCGTTAATAAATACAGTTTTTACCTGCTTAAAAAAATCAAAACCATCGCACCAGGGCACGATTTTCATTTCACCCTTTAAGCCGTGTGTATTCACAATTTTCCCTATTTCAAGCATAAAAATACTCTCCTTCAAAAAAGCATTTTAGGGAAGAAAACAATTAAGTTTCCTCCCCTTACTTATATAATATCAACAATAACCTTTTTACCCGTTTTAGCAGAAGCGCTGCGGATAACGGTACGAATTGCCTTTGCAATTCTTCCCTGTTTGCCGATAACCTTGCCCATATCACCTTCAGACACACGTAACTCTAAAGTTATTGTAGTTTCTGTTTCACTCTCAGTAACTGTTACGGCGTCTTTGTCATCAACAAGTGACTTGGCAATAAACTCCAATAGTTCTTTCATAGATTAATACTCCTTTTGCTTCTTAGCATTCTTTAAGCAATTTTTTTACGGTATCTGTAGGTTGCGCACCGTTCTTAATCCATTTTTCTGCTTTTTCTTTGTCAATGTTGATTGTTGAAGGGTCTGTCAAAGGATTGTATGTGCCGATTTCTTCGATGAAACGACCATCACGGGGATATCTTGAGTCAGCAACTACAACACGGTAAAAAGGACTTTTCTTAGCACCCATTCTCTTTAAACGAATTTTTACTGCCATTTTAAATTCACCTCCGAAATTAATTAATCTATGCTAAAGGAAATTTCATTTTCCTAAAGGCACCTTTTTTATTCATTTTACCAAACTGTTTGACCATTTTCTGCATCTGCTCAAACTGTTTAAGTAATGCGTTAACCTGCTGAACGTTTGTTCCGCTTCCTGCTGCAATTCTTCTTTTTCTGCTGGAATTTATAATTGAAGGATTGGAACGCTCTTTTTTTGTCATACTCTTAATGATTGCTTCAATGTGAGCAAGTTTCTTTTCGTCAACTGTTGCACCCTGTAACGCTTTGGCATCAACACCGGGTATCATACCAAGAAGATTTTCCAAAGGACCCATTTTTTTCATTTGCTCCATCTGGTCTAAAAAATCATCAAGGTCAAACTGCTGTTTACGAAGTTTTTCTTCAAGTTCTAACGCTTTTTTCTCGTCAAAAGCCTGTTCTGCCTTTTCAATCAAGGACAAAACATCGCCCATTCCAAGAATTCTTGACGCCATTCTGTCAGGATAAAAAGGCTCAAAATCTTCAAGTTTTTCACCTGAGCCTATAAACTTGATTGGTTTACCTGTGATTTTTCTTACTGATAACGCCGCACCGCCTCGGGCATCGCCGTCTAATTTAGTAAGAATTACGCCGTCAATTTCCAACTGTTCATTAAAACTACCTGCGACGTTTGATGCGTCCTGACCTGTCATAGCATCAACTACAAGCAATGTTTCATTTATGTTAATAGAACTTTTTATGTTCTTTAACTCCTGCATTAAATCTTCGTCAATATGAAGTCTTCCGGCGGTATCGATAATAACTATATCGTTACCGTACTTTTTGGCGTGTTCTATAGCCTGTTTTGAAATATCAACGGGATTTTTGCTTTCGGGAATTTTAAATACGGGAATTTCAAGTTTTTCACCTACAACACATAACTGGTCAATTGCCGCAGGTCTGTATACGTCACAGGCAACAAGTAGTGGGCGTCTTCCCTGCTTTTTAAACATACCGCCCAGTTTTCCTGCAGTGGTGGTTTTACCTGCACCCTGCAAACCTGTCATCATAATAACCGTCGGCGGTTTTGATGAAATACTGATTTTTGCATTTTCACCGCCCATAAGTGCGGTTAATTCCTCGTTTACAATTTTAACTATCTGCTGACCGGGAGTAAGAGATTCCATAACCTCTGCGCCTGACGCTCTTTCGGTAACAGAAGCGATAAATTCCTTTACCACTTTAAAATTAACGTCGGCTTCCAAAAGCGCAAGTTTTACCTCTCGCATACCCTCTTTCAAGTCTGCTTCGGATATTTTACCTTTTCCTCTTAACTTTTTAAAAACACCTTGCAGTTTTTCAGATAAGTTGCTCATTTTATTCCTCTATTCCGCATAACAACGTATATATTTTTTTAATTTCGCTATGTACTTCGCCCTTTGTGCTTTCCAGAAGTTTCAACGAAATGTCCTTTGCCTTTAAAACTTCGCTCCGTTGCTTCTGGTATCTTGACAAAGCACCTATTTTGCTTTCCAGTTCCAGAAGTATGTTTTCGGCACGTTTTATATTATCCCTGACACCCTGACGGGTAATAGACAAGTGTTCGCTTATTTCTGCAAGTGAAAGGTCCTCGTTATAGTACAGATCTATAACTTCCGCCTGCTTATCTGTTAACATATCGTGATAAAAATCATACAGCATTATTATATCAAGATTTTTACTCATAAGCACACCTCACACACGCTGTAAAGTAAAAGTACTTTACAATTATACATAATAAACGAACACTTGTCAATAGTTTTTTATTATTTTCCGTAAATTCCCGCCCTGTCGTTAATAACAAGAATTTTAATCATTGTGTCATTAAGACCAAGATTGCCTTTTTCGTCACCTTTTAAGTAGCCTTTGCCCATTAATTTCTGCACAGTTGCACGTGACCAGTCGGGGCAGTCATTAACCTTATTATATGTCTTTTCCATAGTTTCTCCTCGCTTTTTTTGTTTTTTCATTTCATTAAGTGGAAAATAAGTTCCAGGGCACACCGACCCGCCAAAATATTTGTGCCCCTCTACCTTTTTGGCATTGGGCAGTATTTTTTGCAAATAGGAAATAAGTTCAACACCGCTGTTAAACTGACTGTCAGGCATAGATACTTTTGCGGAATGATAGTCACCCTGAAAGCCGATGCTTATTATGTGGCTGTTGTGATTTGCCACACCTGCTCCCACATTTAACCCTCTGCCTTTATAAATTGTGCCGTCAAAAGTTATAAAATAATTGTGCTGTGATAAATCTATAGAGTTTAAAAGATTTATTAATGCTGTTGTTATTCCATTAGCATTTAGGTTTCCTGCAGTCCAGCCGTTATTTATGTGCCACCTTTCAACATCTTTCACTCCTGCAGTTTTGTGAGCCATGTGATGCAAAACAATAGTGTCAACTTTCCCTTTGTTTATGGGAGTAAGAGAGCCTTTAATTATCTGGTTTGGAATATTTAAAATCTTCATTTTTTCACCTCCTTTTACTATAAAATACCACTGAAAAAACGACAGTGCGCGACAAGTTTGTTAAATTTTTGTGTCAGCCATTGATTATTCTCTTGAATTTTGTTATTATAATAAAAAAGGGGGAATTAAAATGAAAAAGATTATTTCACTTATTTTAGCGGTATGTATGCTTTTAACAGTTGCATACGCTGCAGATACACAGGGACACTGGGCAACAGAAGAAATCAAATGGGCTAAAGAGGTTAAAGCAATGAACGGCTATCCCGACGGTACATTTAAGCCTGACGATTTCATTACCCGTGCCGAAGCATTAAAAACTGTTACTGTTTTATTTAACGTAACAAGCGAAGAAAAAACTTTTGACGATGTAAAAGAAACAGACTGGCATTATACATACATAAAAGACGGTCACAGCGTTATGCCTCCCGTTTCAGGAAACACCTTTAACCCTGATAAAGAAATCACAAGACAGGATGCAATCTATGCGATAATAAAAGCAAAATTCGGCGAAGTTACCGCAGACGAAACCGCTGTTGATTTATACAAAGACGCATATAAAATTGCTGACTATGCAAAAACTGCAATCGCATTTGCAAAAGAAAAGGATATTGCAATAGGTTATGAAGACGGCACAATAAGACCTGACATTCCTCTTACAAGAGCAGAATTTGCAAAACTTCTAAAAGTATCTTATGAAACAGTTGTTGAAGAAGAAAAAGTTGAGCCTGAAGTTCCCGATGTTGAAGAAGAAAAAGTAACGGTAAGCAACTTTATTCCCGTATCATCAGTATCACTTACAGTTAACGATAACGGAAACGAAGTAAAACAGATTAACGGAATTAAAACTGAAAAAGACGTAACATTCCTTTCAACAGAAAGTTTTGATACAGACATAAAAAGAGGTGACACAATAATCCCTGTTTTTAACAGCAAAAACTTTGTTAAATCTGTAAGAATCCTTGCAACCTGTGACGGAAGCACAGTTAATTTCGGTACAGACTATATGACAGAGGTTAACACTACAAGCAACAAATCAAAATACTACTATGGCGAAATTGAAACCATAGAAAGAAATACAGTTTCATTAAAAGACAATGCTAAATCAGTTGGCTCTTTCGGTCTTGATTTCGTTGCAAAAGCAGATGCAGAAACATATTTCTACTACACAGGGGCAAATGAAAGAAACAACTTATATATAGACGACAAAGAAGCATTGGAATTTGAAGACGGAAACATTTACCTTGGCTCAGAACAGGTTACAACCGCCTTTGTTGTAGCCCGTGAAATAGACGGAAAATTAACAGAAATGACTATTTATGTAATCAAATAATATGAACTGTAATATATGCCCGAGAAACTGCAATATTGACAGAGACAGTACCACAGGGTTTTGCAAAGCAACAAACACAGTTAAAGTTGCAAGAGCGGCTCTTCACTTTTGGGAGGAGCCCTGTATAAGCGGTACAAAAGGAAGCGGAACAGTGTTCTTTTCAGGATGCAATCTAAGATGTTGCTACTGCCAGAACGAAAAAATAAGCCATAACCTTTTCGGCAAAGAAATCACCGTAAAAGAACTGGCAGATATATTTATTAATCTGCAGGAAAACAAGGCACATAATATTAACCTTGTTACTCCCTCCCACTATCTTTTGCAGATAACAAAAGCGTTAGAACTTGTAAAAGAAAAACTGCATATCCCTGTTGTTTATAACTGCGGAGGGTATGAAAAGGTATCCTCGTTAAAGTATGCCAAAAATTATATTGACGTTTATTTAACAGATATTAAGTATTACGATAATTTACTGGCAGAGAAATACAGTAAGGCAAAAGATTATTTTGAAACTGCAATTTCCGCCCTTGACGAAATGCTTACTCAAAAGCCAAAGCCTGTAAAAGATGAAAACGGACTTTTAAAATCAGGGGTAATTGTACGGCACATGGTTTTGCCGAGCCACAAGGACGACAGTATAAATTTGTTAAGATTTTTAAAACAGCGTTACGGCACAGACAAATTCATATTAAGTATTATGAGCCAATATACACCTTATAAGGACCTCCCTTTTAAGGAATTAAACAGAAAAATCACAAGTCTTGAATACAACAGAGTTATTGACGAAGCCCTTACTTTGGGTTTTACAGACTGTTATATGCAGGACAAACAAAGTGCAAAAGAAATATATACACCACCATTTGATTTAACAGGAATATAAAAAATAAACCTCTCGTTTCCGAGAGGTTTTTTCTTATATTCTTGTACTTACTGTTTCCAGTTTTTCCTTTTTATACGATGCAAAGTTGCCGTTATCAAGCGCATTTCTTATTTCTTCCATCATATTGTTGTAGAAATAGAGATTATGCATAACCGCAAGACGCATACCAAGCATTTCGTTTGCTTTTAACAAATGTCTTAAATATGCTTTCGAATGATTACGGCAGGTAGGGCAGTCGCAATTTTCGTCTATTGAGCTGTCGTCCTTTTCGTACTTGCTGTTGTTTATATTTATTATACCTTTTGAAGTAAAAAGACATCCGTGTCTTGCGTTTCTGCTTGGCATAACGCAGTCGAAGAAATCAACTCCTCTGTCAACTGCCTCCAAAATATTTGCAGGAGTGCCCACGCCCATTAAATATCGTGGTTTATCTTTTGGCATATATGGTTCAACAGTTTCAATAATGTCGTACATTACCTCTGTTGTCTCTCCCACCGCAAGACCGCCGATTGCAAAGCCGTTACAGTCAAGGTCTGCGATTTTTTTCATATTATCTACTCTTAAATCCTTGTATGTTCCGCCCTGATTTATACCAAAAAGCATTTGCTGTTTGTTAATGGTATCCTCAAGAGAATTAAGCCGTTTCATTTCTTTTATACATCTTTCAAGCCATCTTACTGTTCTGTTTGCAGATGCGGAGACATAGTCATAAGGCGACGGGTTTTCAACACATTCGTCAAAAGCCATAGCAATAGTTGAGGCAAGATTACTCTGAATCTGCATACTTTCTTCTGGCCCCATAAATATCTTGTGCCCGTCAATATGAGATGCAAAATATACTCCCTCTTCTTTTATTTTTCTTAAGTTTGAAAGGGAAAACACCTGAAAACCGCCGCTGTCGGTAAGTATGGGTTTTTGCCAGTTCATAAACTTGTGAAGTCCCCCTAATTCCTTAACGGTTTTGTCACCGGGGCGTAAATGTAAGTGATAAGTGTTACATAATTCCACCTGACACTTTAAACCATTAAGGTCAAGTGAAGAAACCGCACCTTTTATTGCACCCACAGTTCCTACATTCATAAAAACAGGAGTCTGGACAGTACCGTGAGGCGTAACGAATTCTCCGCGTCTTGCATTATTCTCTTTTGTGTGTAACTTGAACATAATTTGCTCCTTTACATAATAAACATCGCGTCGCCAAAACTGAAGAAACGGTATTTTTCTTTTATTGCTTCTTCATAAGCATTAAACACATTTTCCTTACCCGCAAAAGCACTTATAAGCATAAGTAACGTTGACTGAGGCAGATGGAAATTGGTAATCAGTCTGTCAATGACTTTGAAATCATAAGGTGGATAAATGAAAATATCAGTCCAGCCCGTACTTGCTTTAAGTTCGCCTTTTTGTGCAACAGTTTCCAAAGTTCTGCAAGTGGTGGTGCCCACCGCAACAACTTTATTTCCGCTTTTTTTGGTATTGTTAATGAGGTCTGCAGTTTCCTGAGACAGTTCATAAAACTCACTGTGCATTTTGTGATTTTCAACAACATCTTCTTTAACAGGTCTGAATGTTCCAAGACCTACGTGAAGAGTTACGAAGCCAACATTTACGCCT